>JAQVIB010000030.1 GCA_028695945.1 Lachnospiraceae bacterium | reverse complement strand
AAAAAGCAAGCTTTAAAATACTTCCGCTCGACTTGCATGTGTTAAGCACGCCGCCAGCGTTCATCCTGAGCCAGGATCAAACTCTTATATTAAAGTTTTTGTCCTTGCCAGTTTGCACTAGCTTGTCGGTCCGCACCGACATTTGTTTTTTGTTTCCATTGAATTACTTTTGCGACCGTTGGTCGCAGAAATTAACTATGGGTTTAGTTTAATCAACTGTTTAGTTTTCAAAGATCAATGTTTCATTTTTTTGTTATTATCTTAACCAGCTTTGTGTGCCGGTAAGTAATATCTTATCATGTTTGTTTCGGTTTGTCAAGCATTTTTTAAAATTTTTATTTAAATTTTCAATGCTTTATTTCCAAAACCGCTTTGTTTAAGCTTTAATTGTAATGCTCAATCTATTATACAGATTTTTTAGAATTTGTCAATACCTTTTTCAAAGTTTTCCAACTTGTTTTGGTTTTTAGTAATTCATCTCAACCTGTTGTGCAACCTCTTTCAAAGCGACACTCGATCTATTATACAGGTTTTTCAGAATTTGTCAATGCTTTTTTCAAGAAGTTTTCAACTTGATTTGCATTTAACAATTCGTCCTTACCTGTTGCGCAACCTCTTCCGAAGTGACACTCAATCTATTATACAGACTTTTTAGAAAATGTCAATACCTTTTTTCAAAAAGTTTTTAAACATTTAAATCTCCATTTTCACTCTGCATCTGTGTCTTCGCCTGTTGCGGTGACACGAATACTTATTATACACGCATATATCAAAAAGTCAACAGTTTTTTCAAACTTTATATTAACCTTTTAATCAATCTTAATTATAACCACTTTGCCACCCTTTATTCTTTAATTTAAATGGTTTCACTAAAATTAAAAAGGCAGATGCCTAAGCACCTGCCCCTGTTCTTATCTTTTATTATTTTACAAAGTTAATAGCCAAAGCAATAATCATAAAAAGTGCTCCGCCTATTTTTGTGTATTTTGATAATGCACCTTCCATTGAATTGCCTTTATTTTTGCTCCAGTAGGAATCTCCGCTTGAAGAAGAACCAGCGCCCATTGCACCCAAACCTGCCGCACGGTCACTCTGTAAAAGAATAATTCCTGTTAAAACAATTGACACAATTGACAATAACCCAATTAAAACCATACCTAATGTACTCATTATTTTAGCCTCCTGTTGCTTTTTTTAAAATTACCGTATACTATACTACAATTTCTGCGAATAATACAGAGCATATTTTTTTAAAATACTTTGCCCTTCAATAACTACGCATTTTTGCACATTATATCATAAGCCAAACTTGGTAGCAATAGTTTTCACTGGTAAAACATTAAATATATATTTTATAAGTATAAATTTAAAATTCCTCTATATACATTACTCCATCCATCGCCCTAATATGTTCCAGCAAATCATCGTAGTTTTTAATTATTGTATTTTTGGTAATAGTAATCTGCATAGCTCCTCCACCAGTGTGTTTATTTATATGCTCTATATTTGCCATATGCCAACCGTCGCAACGAACTTCTTTCAAAACACAGCTAAGCCTGAATGTTTCATCATACTCTAAATAGAGCTCCAAGTTAGTATGACCTTTTATAAATGTTTCGTCTAAATTGTTAAGCCCTTGAAGTATTATATATAAGAAGATACACATAATAATAGCACATTCGTAGTAGGCTACACCAATTGCAAGACCCATTGCTGCCGATGCCCAAAGTCCTGCCGCTGTTGTAAGTCCCTTTATCTGCCTTTTACCTGTAATAATAATAGTTCCAGCACCTAAAAAACCAATTCCACTTACAACTTGAGCACCCATACGGCTCATATCTGCTGCTGGGTCAACATAAATACAAATATATTGGTTCACAATCATAATGCACACAGCACCAATGCAAACCAGTAAATGCGTTCTAAGTCCTGCGGCTTGACGCTTTTTGCCACGTTCAATACCAATAACTCCACCGCATATAATGGCAAATAAAAATCTAACAATAAGCGATGCCACATTAAGTTCTCTTAAATATTCTACCATTTGTAAAAAGTCCGTCATATATGCCACTCCATTCTGAAGAAATAAGACTTTCTTCATTTTGTGTATACACTACAGTATACTATATAGTGGCATTTATGTGCAATGGTTTTCACTGTTATACATTTTTTACCATTAAACATCATAAACCTTGTACTATTACTAATTTTGCTTAAAAATTGTATCGTCTGCTTTCACGCCTAATTTTTTTGCCTCTTCAGCCTTTTTTTCTTCACTAATAGCAGGCAGAATCTTACATACCCATTGTTCAGGTGTAATTGTATAACGAGGCATGCAGTTAAGGCCATTTGCAATATTTGCAGTGCCTGTATTAGTGCTAACACTCACCCTTATGCCGTAGTTGCCTAAAACCGAATTGAAGTATCCATTTGTTTTACCAAATGGGTATGCAAAATATAACACATCATTGCCCACATTCCCCTCAATATCACTAATGCTTTTTCTTAAATCATCACCCGTTCTTTTTAGGTAATTAGAAACGACTTCTCCTTCTAGCTGGCGTATGCCGTTGTTTGTGCCTGTGTAAAATCCCTCTGCATCCAAATCATGTAAATTATACGTATGGCTGCCTATGTCAACCAATCCGCTGTCGTACATTTCCTTTAGCTGGGTCCAATGAAGATATCCTGCCCGCCCACTTCCGTTTTCATCCCTAATAAGACGACCTATAACGGCAATTGTTGCCTTCATGTCATTTTTTTTAAGTATAGGAAAAGCTACGGTGTAGTTGTTTTCATACCCGTCGTCAAAAGTAATCATTACAGGTCTTTCAGGCATTTGCAATTCACCTTTTTTTATCTTAATCAAGTCCTCCGCCACCAATGGTGTATAGAAGTTTCTTGATAAAAACTCCATATCTGCATTAAATTGTTTCTCGCTAACCACCCATGTGCCTGTACTTTCTTTTTCCACCCCATGATACATAAGTATTGGCACTTTTGTTGTTGCACCAAACACCGTGCTACATAACAGCAGTGAGAACGAAAGTACTAAAAATAATAGCTTTTTCATTGCACTTCCTCCTGTAAAATAAGTAAAAAAGATAGTTTCCTTAAATAGGAAACCACCTTTCCTCAACAACAGTATAATACAAAATTACAAATAAGACAAACTGCAAATATCTTAATTTTTTTCACCTTGTGCCTTTTTCTTGACAAAGTAATTCCATACCTCTACTATTATATACATAATAATGTAGGAACTAATTTTTTAGGAGATTTAAAATGTATGTACTTAGTGTAAGCCATAAAACCGCACCTTTAGATATACGTAAACTTTTTGCCCTAACTAAGGAAGAGCAAATCAACTTTCTTAGCATAGCGGTAACTAACCCGTCTGTGTCGCAATGCCTAGTTTTAAACACGTGTAACCGTATGGAAATATATTTTGAGGGTAATAAAACCGCACCGTCTGCCATAGAGTCTCTTCTTTCATCTTATAAAAATATACCGCCCCAAACAGCAGTAAAGTATTTTCTTAATTTTGAAGGCGAAAAAGCAATAACACACCTTTTCAAAGTGACCTCAGGCATAGACAGCATGATAATTGGCGAGGATGAAATTTTGGGACAAGTAAAAGAAGCTTATGCCCTTGCCCTTGCAGAAGGCACTACAGGCTTTGAACTTAACACAATTTTTAAACAAGCAATCACTGCCGCCAAAAAAATTAAAACCCAAACAGGGCTTTCTAAAACTCCTGTTTCCATAGGAACTTTGGCCGCAAACTTGGTTTTTGACATTAAAAAGGAAGAAAAGACTGTTCTTGTAATAGGAGCAAGCGGAAAGACGGGAACAATTGTGGCAAAAAATCTTTTGGCAAAACCGAAAATAAAGGTTTTAGGCACATTGCGAACACATAAACCACAAGATACCCTTGAGGCATTTTATGAAAACCTTTCTTATGTAAATTATAAAGACCGTTACCGCCTTATAGATGAAGCCGACGTTGTTGTAAGTGCAACCACTTCGCCACACCACACAATAGCCTTAGAAGAATACCGTAACGCAGTAACCATAATTAAGCCTCGTATCTTTATAGACCTTGCCGTTCCGCCGGATATTGATAAACGCCTAAATAAAGAGGAAAATATAACCCTTTATAATATAGATTATTTTGAAACTCTTTCAAAAAGCAATAATCTGCTTAAAAAACAAGAGGCTCAAACAGCCACGGAAGTTTTAAAATCTTTTGTAGATGATACCCTAAAAGAATTGAACTTTCATGAATTTTTGCCCCAGTTGGACAACCTTAAAGAATATTTTAATGCTAATACAATAGAAAGCACAGTGTATAAATTGCGTAAGCTTTCAAATAACGAAGAACTTACAGCAGTAATTTCAGCCTTTGGCAAATTAATGGAAAGCAGTGATTAATTATGGCATATTTCCCGTTTTTTATAGACATTGAAAATAAAAACTGTACCATTGCAGGCGGTGGAATTGTTGCGGCACGCAAAGCGGAAATGCTAATTCAGTTCGGCTGTAATATAACTGTCATTTCTCCGTTCTTCTGCCAAGAAATGCAACAAGTAGAAGGCATTAAACTTATTAACCGTAAAATTGAATTAACCGACTTGGAAAATAGCTTTTTTGTAATTGCCGCCACAAATGACACTCAAGTAAATGCGGAAATAAGTTCGTTTTGCCGTAGTAAAAATATCCTTGTAAATGTTGTAGACGTTATGGAGGAATGCTCTTTCATTTTTCCTTCAATATATAAAAATAAAACTATTGTTGCAGGGGTAACCACCTCTGGAAAAAGTCCACAGGTATCAGCACTTGTGGGCAAAACCATAGCCAAAAATGTACCTCATTACTATGGCGATATTGCAGAACGCTTGGGCACTCTTCGTCCAATAATAAAAGAACAAATATCCACTCAACTTAAACGTAAAGAAGTGTTTTCCACAATTTTGGATAAAATGATTAAAACCGAAAACAAAATTTCAGATGAAGAAATAGAAAATATAATAAGAGGGCAAAAAAATGAAAATTAAAATAGGAACTCGTAAAAGCCACCTTGCACTTACCCAAACCCAACTTGTTGTAAGTGAAATTAAAAAATATAGTCCGTCAGTGGAATTTGAAATAGTTGAAATAACCACACAAGGGGATAAAATTTTGGATAAACCTCTTCTTGCCTTTGGTGGTAAAGGTGTTTTTGTTACAGAATTTGAGGAGGCAATTTTAAACGGTAAAATTGATATAGCTGTGCACAGCGGTAAGGACTTGCCAACCACTTTGTCCACTGGTTTATCCATTTTAGCCACACCAATGCGTGCAGATTGCCGAGATGTGCTTATTACTAGTGAAAATCAACCCTTTAACCCAAATAAATTATCCACAGTTGGCACAGGAAGCCTAAGACGTAGCCAACAACTTGAAGAAATGTATCCAAATGTTAAGTGTGTGCCTCTTCGTGGAAACGTACCAACACGTTTAAAAAAGTTAACCGACAATGAATTTGACGCCATTGTTCTAGCCGCCGCTGGCTTAGACCGCCTTGGCATAACACCTAATAACGGCTATATTTTTCAGCACCTTAACCCTAGTACCTTTGTTCCCGCCGCCGCACAAGGGATAATTGCCGTTGAGGGAAAACCAAATTCAGAAGTATCAGCCATTGTTGAAAAAATAAACCATGCACCAACAAATATTTCCTTTAATTGCGAGCGAGAAGTTCTGTCACTTTTGGGTGCAGACTGCCATCAGTCCGTTGGCGTATATTCCTATATAGAAAATGAAACGTTTACAATTTCTGGTTTTATAGGCATCAGCGGTGTTAAAACCGTAACAATGCCCCTTTCACAAGCAAAAAATGCCGCAACAAAATTGGCAGGTGAGTTATTATGAACAAAGGAATAGTATACCTTGTAGGTGCTGGCAGTGGGGACCCTCTTCTTATAACCCTAAAAGGCTTAAAGCTTATTAAACAGTGCGATGTAATTATTTATGACCGCCTTGCTAATGAAAAGCTTCTTTCATATGGAAAAATGGATTGCAGAAAGCTGTATGTTGGTAAAGCCGCAGGCAGTCATTCCATGAAACAAGAGGAAATAAATTCTCTTATTGTTTCAGAAGCAAAAAAGGGTAATACCGTTGTTCGCCTTAAAGGTGGTGACCCATTTGTTTTTGGCAGAGGTGGCGAAGAAATTATCGCTCTCCAAAATGAAAACATTCCATATGAAGTGGTAAGCGGTGTAACCAGTGCAATTGCTGTGCCTGCCGCCGCTGGAATACCTGTTACCCATAGGCAAATAAGCCGAAGTGTAACCATAATTACAGGCAATACTGCCGATGAAAATACCGTTGGCGAAGATTTCTCCACCTTGGCAAAACTTAAAGGAACTTTGGTTTTTCTTATGGGGCTTGGCAATTTAGAAAAAATTTGCAACGGCCTTATTTCCAACGGAAAATCCGCAGATACTCCATGTGCAGTAATTAGTAATGGAACAACAAAAAATCAACTTACCATTAGGGCAACACTAAATACATTGGCAGAAAAAATAAAAAATAGTGCTGTAAAATCACCTGCAATTATAGTTGTTGGAGATGTGTGCAATCTGGATTTTTCCAAAACCATAACAATGACATTAGATAATATAAACATCGGTGTAACTGGAACACAGGATTTCACCTACAAACTTTCAGAAAAATTAGAATCCCTTGGAGCTAACGTGTACACAATGGCTTTCTCAACAGTTGAAGAAATTGAAAGTTCAGCCTTTGATAATGCAATAATGAATATAAAAAATTACACGTGGATAGCCTTTACCAGTACCAATGCAGTAAAAATATTTTTTAACCGCCTTAAAACATTGGGTGTGGATATCCGTTCACTTTTCCACATAAAGTTTGCAGTAATAGGCCAGGGAACAAGGTCGGCTCTTGGCAATTTCGGCATAAATGCAGACCTTATGCCATCTGAGTTTACCTCTGCCGCCCTTGGCGAGGCACTTTTGTCCACAATTTCTTCAGAAGATAAAATACTTATACCCAGAGCCAAACAAGGCAGTGAACAACTTACCTGTAAGCTGAATACAAATCAATATACCGAAATTAAAATTTACGATATAACCGTAGATAGCCAGTGCAATCTTCCAACAGACTTAGATTATATCACCTTTGCCAGTGCATCTGGTGTTGCAAATTTCTTTGATGTTCTTAAACTAAAGTTGGATATCAAAACAATTCCCATTGCCATTGGCAACGTAACAGCAAATGCACTTAATGCACATGGCATAACAAACTATATAGTAGCAGATACCTATACAGCAGAAGGTATTGCCCAAAGAATACTAAAGGAGGTTACAAATAAATGAATAGATTAAGACGACTTCGCACTAGCGAAACAGTAAGGAAAATGGTGCGGGAAACCTTTGTAACCCCATCAGACCTTATTTACCCAATGTTTATAATAGAGGGTGAAAATATAAAAGATCCTGTACCAAGTATGCCCAATGTTTTTCGCTATTCAATAGACCGCTTAGATGAAATATTGGAAGAAGTAAATAACAGTAAAATTTCTGGCATACTTATTTTCGGTATTCCAAAGGAAAAAGACGAACTTGGCACAGGTGCATATGCCAAAAACGGCATAACTCAACGTGCAGTGCGTTTCATTAAAGAAAAATACCCTTCAATGCTGGTAATTGCAGATGTTTGCCTTTGCGAGTATACAAGCCACGGTCACTGCGGTGTTATTTGTGGCAACGAAATTTTAAATGATGAAACCCTTCCGCTTTTGGCAAAAATGAGCGTGAGCCTTGCCCAAGCTGGTGCAGATATAATTGCTCCATCCGATATGATGGACGGACGTATTGGCTATATTCGTAATGCACTAGATGAAAACAGCTTTAAAAACACGCCTATTATGGCATATAGTGCAAAGTTTGCCAGTGGATATTATTCGCCCTTCAGAGATGCGGCAGATAGTGCCCCTTCCTTTGGTGACAGAAAGACATACCAAATGGATTTTGCAAATGTAAATGAAGCTTTGCGTGAGGTTGAGGAAGATATTGCAGAAGGTGCCGATATTGTTATGGTAAAACCAGCCCTCGCCTACCTTGATGTTGTTCGTGCCGTTGCCAATAACTTTAATATTCCACTTGCTGCATATAACGTAAGCGGAGAATATTCAATGGTGAAAGCCGCCGCACAAAATGGATGGATAGACGAAAAACGAATTGTAACGGAAAATCTAATTGCCATGAAACGGGCAGGTGTAAAAATATTAATTACCTACCACGCATTAGATATGGCAAAATGGCTATTGGAGGAAATGTGATGAATACCCAAATATCTAATACCCTGTTTGAAGAAGGAAAAAGACTAATGCCAGGTGGTGTAAATAGTCCTGTGCGTGCTTTTAATGCAGTAAAACGTAATCCACTTTTTATAAATCATGCTAAAGGCAGTAAAATTTACGATGAAGATAATAACGAATTTATAGATTATGTATGCTCTTGGGGTCCTGGAATTTTAGGTCATGCACACCCACAGGTTATAGAGGCTGTTCAAAAAGCCTGTCTTGATGGACTTACCTTTGGTGCACCAACCAAAAAAGAGGTTGAGATTGCTGAACTTATAAATGAACTTATGCCATCCATGGAAATGCTTCGTTTGGTAAGCAGTGGCACAGAGGCAGTTATGAGTGCAGTGCGTGCCGCACGTGGCTTTACAGGACGAGATATGATTATTAAATTTAAAGGCTGTTATCATGGCCATAGTGATGGTCTGTTGGTTAAAAGTGGTTCTGGACTTCTTAGTAATGCGGTACCAGACAGTGCAGGCGTTCCAAAAGGCTATACCGATTATACCCTAATTGCAGAATATAATAACAAAGACTCTGTTTCACAGCTTTTTGATGAATACCGTGATAAAATAGCTTGCGTTGTAGTTGAACCTGTTGCGGCAAATATGGGTGTTATTCTGCCAGAAGATGACTTTCTGCCTTTTCTTCGTAAAATAACACAAGATAATGACTCGCTTTTAATTTTCGACGAAGTTATCACAGGCTTTCGCCTTCGTTTAGGCGGTGCTCAAGGATATTTTAATATTAAACCAGATTTAACTACCTTGGGTAAAATTGTTGGCGGTGGTATGCCTGTTGGTGTTTATGGCGGTCGCAAAGATGTTATGAGTACTGTTTCACCTCTTGGCAAGGTATATCAAGCAGGCACGCTTTCAGGCAATCCAGTTGCAGTTACAGCAGGAATTGAAACCTTGAAAATTCTTAAATCAAATCCATCTCTTTATGAAAAAATTGACCACAATGCAGAAAAAATCCAGAAAGCCTTTCTTTCTTCTAACATAAAGGTACATGTAAACCGTATTGGGTCACTTATGTCTGCATTCTTTACAGAAACACCTGTTGTGGACTATAATACAGCACTGTCTTCAAATACAGAAAGTTATGCCACCTACTTCAGCCATATGCTTGAAAACGGAATATATATAGCACCGTCACAGTTTGAGGCAATGTTCGTGTCTGCATCACATACCGATATGGATATAGAAAAAACCTGTAGTACAATTCTATCATTTATATAAACAAAGTAAAAAGTAAGATAATTTTTAATATATTTCTATATAATTTTAATGGATTTCCTAACCATAAGTGTGGTATATTATTGGTTCAGGAGGGGATTAAATATGTTAACATCAAATATCAATCCAGTATCACCTAATATTATCTGCATATGTATTGATAAAATTTCCGATAGAAATACCAGTGGAAGGCTATACCACTGTTATTCTAACGAACCCGTTTACTTTATAGATATTTGTAATTTGGTTATTGAAATAGATAATTTATTTGACAGTATAAACTTCCCACAAGCCTCAACAAAGCTAAGGGAATTTTGGAAAAATAATAATGAAAATGTAGGAAAGGAGCTTGAGAAACATATGACACCAAAAGAAGTAACTGAACAAAAAGGTTCACAAGCAACCTTTGTTGTTCATGTGCAATACAGGCAAAACTCCACATGGCAAGGCAATGTTGTTTGGGCGGATAAAAACGTAACCAAAAATTTCAGAAGTGCTTTAGAACTTTTAAAATTAATTGACAACGCATTAAGTGAATCCGAAATAAAACAGGAATAAAAATATTATATCAAAAAAGTCGGTATTTTCAAAAGATTAATCTCTTGAAATACCGACTTTTTAGTTTAATTTAATATTCACCCTTGTAATATAAAGCATTCCGTTTTTACTATTTAAAAACTTGCCTCTACCTTGTCTACATACCCATTTCTATTCAGTTTAAGCGTCACTTTCATGTTATCCTTTTTGTCGGTATAAGCACTGGCAAGCCCAGCAATTGTATTGCTATAACTTCCGCTATTTTCAATAGTTACACTGCTGTCCAAATAATAGGTAACTGACCTGCTTCTGGTTTTAACCTTAATTATGTTGTCAGACGGACTAACCAATTCAACCGTACCTTCAACTTCATAAACATATCCTTCAATTTCAATTACTTCATCATCTCTATTAATGGTAATTCCAATTTGCATCTTCTTGCCATCATCAAAAGCTTCTCTCAAATCATCGTAATCATCTAAGGTTCTTGAACGTCCGTCCTCAACGTCTACTTCACAGTCATCACTGTCTTCAAACTTGTATTCGCTGCTGTCACCTGAAACCCTAACGGTTGATGAGCTAAGGTAAGAAAGCCTGCCCGATACATCTCCAGCACCATCTGAAGTTATATAAACCGCAGTTACTTCGTCGCCGTCCAACTCCAACTTAACAGAGTCGCCACTTTGTGCATTGCTTTCAATATAACTGTATTTCTTGCTTGAATCATTGTAATAAAAAGATACATTGGAATATCTGTCATCATCAAAATAGTATTTTTCGGTTGAACTTCTTGATGATGGCTTAATCCTTATATAATCTTCCGCAATGCTTGAAAATGTACCCTTTATTTCGTCCTCACCGTCTCCATTTTGAACAAGGTTAACTTTGGTAACCCTGTCATCACTGTTAAAAGTAAGCTTTATGGTATCTCCCGTTTCAGCTTTTCTTTTAACCTTTGAATAGGTAGAGTCATCACCGTCAACTGAGAAATCAACCTCACTTCTGTCATCACCCTTAAACTTATAGTATGTTGATGAGCCATTTTTCTTAACTTCAATATCGGTAGAACTTATACTTAAATAAGTAAACTTTGTATCACTATCGTTGTCCTTAGTTATAAGGTCAACTTCTTTAACCTCATCACGGCTATCAAAGGTAAGCTTTACCGTGTGGGATGAAGAAGCCCTGTCATCTACTCTTGAATAGGTAGAAGAGCTTCCATCTATTTTAAATCTAACATTTTCCTCATCACTGTCAACAAAATCATAACTTTTTGTTGAACCGTTTACCTTAACCCTAATACCACGTTTGGTCATGCTTACAAAATTACCGTCATTTCCATTGTTCTTGGTTATAAGATCAACTTCTTTTACATTATCCCTGCTATCCAACTTAAGCTTTACAGTGTATGATGTGGATGATTTGTCATAAACTCTAGAGTAAGTAGATGAACTTCCGTCTATTCTAAAAGTAACATCATCATATTTATCGTCTTTGTAATAATAGGATTTTGTTGAATCGTTTATTTTAATTTTAATACCACTTTTGGTCATGCTTACAAATTTACCGCTTAAACCGTCTTCAATATAAGCCTTTGAAATTTTATCGTTACTATCTAACACAAGGCGTATAGTTTTGTCTGTTCCAACGGCATCTCTAAATTTAGAATATGTTGATGTTGAATCATCAATATAGAATGATGTGTAATAGTAATCATCTTTAATGTAATTATATGTCTTTGTAGAACCGTTTACTTTAACCTTTATATAGCTTGAACTCATATCTACATATGTTCCTGTAATATCTGATGAACTAGTGCTAGTGTTAGTTTTATTGTCTGATGCCTTGGTTGTAACAAGAACAGATACCAAATCCTGACCATTATAGCTTACCAAAATTTTATCGCCAACCGCTAGGGTAGATATAGCAACTCTGGTGCTTCCGCTAAGTACAGGTGTTGTTGATGCACCTGTAAAGCTCTTGGTAGATGAACCATCATCCAAAGTAATACCCGTGCTATTGCCAATAGGTGTAACCGCTGTAATTGTACCAGTCATAGAACCTGCCTCAGTTTGAACAGGATTAATTATAGAGTTATTATTGTTGTTGGTTGTGTTGTTATTTGAAGTAGTTGCTCCAGACTTTATTACATCATAGCTTTTTGAAACAAAAACAGCCATTTCTGCTCTGTTAATTGTACTTCTAGGGTTATAATTACCGTCAGTGTCGCCACTTATTACTCCAAGTCTGTTAAGTAAATCAACATAAGGAACCGCTACAGCATTTATAGAACTAGCATCTTTAAAGCTTAGGCTTGCACCTGGGTTTATGGTTCCATAATCTTTCATTGCACGTCCAAAAATAATAGCAACGTCCTGCCTTGTAGCATTCACACTTTTGCCATTTTTGTTAACAAATCCAGGAATATCTGAAATAGTTACTATGCTGTTTTCAAGACCATATGCAACTGCTGGCTGTACCCAAGCAGGTATTTTATACCCATTCATTACAGAAGTCCATTTTGTCTGTGTTTCCGCAGATACTGATTTTCCAGCGCCTTTTTGCATAAGGCTATATACCAACTGCATTGTTTCGCAGTATGTAACAACACCTTTGCCTCTAAATACTAGCTTTCCCTTATCATTGTA
>JAQVIB010000213.1 GCA_028695945.1 Lachnospiraceae bacterium | reverse complement strand
ACCGATTTTAATGTAGCAGGTCTGGCTGAAAGAACAAATACCCTGTCGGAAGTGGCAACAGCCTCAGAAATATCGTGGGTTACAAGTATTGCGGTTTTCTTTTCATTGCGAATTATAGCACTTATTTCGTCGGATACCAAAAGCCTTGTTTGGTAATCCAAAGCAGAAAAGGGTTCGTCAAGCAAAAGAATGTCAGGGCGAAGGGCAAGGGTGCGTATTAGTGCGGCACGCTGACGCATTCCTCCACTAAGCTGTGACGGTTTAGAATAAATAAAATCACCAAGTCCGTATTTTCTAAGCAAGTCCATAACCTGAGATTTATTTTCAGCTGTAAGATTTTTTTCTATCTCAAGGCCAAGGCATGCATTGCTAAATATGGTTCGCCATTCAAAAAGATAATCCTTTTGTAACATATAGCCAACCTTTGCACCCTCTGATATTTCAACTTCTCCACTAGTTGGTGTTAAAAGTTTTGCTAATATAGAAAGTATGGTGCTTTTTCCACAACCAGAAGGCCCTACTATGCTTACAAATTCACCCTGTTCTATACTTAAGGATAAATCTTTTATCGCTTGAGTTTCACCACTTTTACTATGGTAGATTAAGCTTATATTTCTTAATTCAACAATTGGTGGCATAATAGCAAAACCTCCTGCTTTTTCTATTATTATATTTTGTACCTGCAGGTTTTGTGATTGAAATACAGAAAGTAGATTATTGACATAATTCGGAAAAAGTGGTTAAATAACTTGAAGAGCTTAAAATTTTAAGATTTTAAACATAATTTGAAATGGAGTGAAATATATGAGTGAAAATTGTTCACAAAACTGCTCAAGTTGCGGAGAAAACTGCAGTGATAGAAAAGCAGAAAGTTTGTTAGTTGCACCTCACAAACATAGTAATGTTAAAAAAATTATCGGCATTGTAAGCGGTAAAGGTGGCGTTGGAAAATCTTTAGTTAGTTCATTACTTACTAATGGAATGCAGAAAAAAGGATACCACTGCGGCATTATGGATGCCGATATTACAGGACCATCTATACCGAAGGTGTTTGGACTTAAAGGCACAGCCAATGGAAATGAGTTTGGAATACTTCCTATGAAAACTCGTACTGGAATTGACATTATGAGCACCAACCTTATATTGGACAACGAAACAGACCCTGTAATTTGGAGAGGACCTGTTATTGCTGGTGTTGTTCAGCAATTTTGGAGCGAAGTGATTTGGCAGGATATAGACTATCTTTTTGTGGATATGCCTCCTGGCACAGGAGATGTTCCGCTTACTGTATTTCAAAGTATGCCTGTAGATGGAATTGTTATTGTTACATCACCCCAGGAATTGGTTAGTATGATTGTTGGCAAAGCTGTGAAGATGGCACAAAAAATGAATATTCCAATTTTGGGAATTGTTGAGAACATGAGCTATGTTGAATGTCCTGACTGTGGAAAGAAAATTATGCTTTACGGGGAAAGCCATATTGATGAAATTTCAAAAGAGTATGGTATTGATGTATTAGGCAGATTGCCTATAGATCCGATGGTTGCTAAAGCTTGTGATGCTGGTGATATTGAAAGTATTGACTGTCCTTTCCTTGCCGACGCATACGCAAAAATCGAAAAATTGTAAAATATGCATAATTATAAGGGGTATTGCGGTAAAAGTTTTTATCGTAATACCCTACTGTTTATTTTGTAATACTATTGATAAGTTTGTATATTTTGTGTACAATATATTTCGGATTAAATTTGATTTTATGTATCGAATATTATTGGCTAAGTTTAGGGGGATACAAATGGAAAAGCTTGACATGCTTTATGAAGGCAAGGCAAAAAAAGTTTATAAGACAGCTGATGAAGATTTATTTATAGTTGAATACAAAGACGATGCAACAGCATTTAACGGTCTTAAAAAAGGCTCTATTCTTGGCAAAGGTGTTATAAATAACAAAATGACAAATATTGTTTTTAAATATCTTGAAGAGAATGGGGTTGAGACACACCTTGTTGAAGAGCTAAGTGACAGAGCAACTCTTGTTAAAAAGGTTACAATAGTACCTCTTGAAGTTATTATAAGAAACGTTGCAGCAGGAAGCTTTTCTAAAAAATTTGGAGTAGAAGAGGGTACTGCACTATTAAACCCTATTCTTGAGTTCTCTTATAAAAATGATGAACTTGGAGACCCTATGATTAATGACATGCAGATACTTGCAATTGGTCTTGCAACAAAAGAAGAGCTTGAATCGATTTCTGAACAAGCTTTAAAAGTAAATGAATTGCTTAAAGCATATTTCCTTGAAAAAGGTATTAAGCTTATTGATTTTAAAATAGAATTTGGACGTTGCGGAAACAAAATTATACTTGCCGACGAGGTTTCACCTGACACATGCCGACTTTGGGATGTTGCAACCAATGAAAAACTTGATAAAGACCGTTTCCGCAGAGATTTAGGTGGAGTGGAAGAAGCTTACGAAGAAGTTTGGAGAAGAATAACTTCCAACTAATCTGGTTTTCTAGGCTTACAAATTCGCTAGAAGGAGAATAAAAATGATTAGAGATAATATTGTTGAAGATATTGAAAACGACGATGTTTTAAAGGAAGAATGTGGTGTTTTTGGTGTTTACAATAACGACAATGATGAAAGCGGAAGAATAGTTTATTATGGACTTTTCGCACTTCAGCACAGAGGGCAGGAGAGCTGTGGAATTGCCGTAACAGACGATACCGTTGTAAAGCAATACAAAGATATGGGGCTTGTTCCAGATGTATTTTCAGACGATGTGATTGAAAAACTTACAGGAAAAATTGGCATAGGTCATGTTCGTTATTCAACAGCAGGTGGAAGTTTAAGACAGAATGCACAACCACTTGTTTCAAGATACGTAAAAGGAACGCTTGCTCTTGCCCATAACGGAAATCTTGTTAATGCTCACGAGCTTAGAGATGAACTTCAGCAACAGGGTATGATTTTCCAAACAACAA
>JAQVIB010000212.1 GCA_028695945.1 Lachnospiraceae bacterium | reverse complement strand
TAAAAGAAACGTCAATTGATGCGAAATTTGCAAGAGTTGGTACTTGTTCTTCAGTAAGGTAACGCACATTGGTTTTTTCTAAACACACTACTCGTTCATCATTTCTAAGTTTCCACGCAAATTGACCATATCCAACATCAATTGCGTAAACCTTTACTGCACCGTTTTGAAGCATACAGTCTGTAAATCCGCCTGTTGAAGCCCCAATATCCATGCATACTTTTCCCTGAAGACGCACACCAAATTCATTTATTGCTTTTTCAAGTTTATAACCGCCACGACTAACATATTTCTGGTGTCCATCCCTTACAGTAATTTCAGTGTTAACATCAATTTTTGTGCCCGCCTTGTCCTCTTTCTGACCAGCAACATATACTTTACCTGCCATAATCAGTGCCTTGCCTTTTTCTCTGGACTCTACAAGACCCTTGTTAACCATTAAAATATCAAGTCTTTCTTTATCTGCCATAGTTAATTACCTTCCATTAATAATGCCATTTATTCGGCTAAAAATTCCATCTGCATCAAGATGATAACGGCTAAAAAGCTGTTCTCTTGTTCCTTGTTCAATAAATTTATCTGGAAAACCAAAGGATGTAAGCCTTACCCCAGTTATATTTTGTTTCGTGATTTCTTCATTAACTATACTGCCAAAACCACCCTTTACTACGTTATCCTCAATAGTAAAAATATACTTGCACTTACTACATACGTCCGCAATCATATTGCTGTCTATAGGTTTAATAAATCTTGGATTAACCAGTATAGGTTTTTTGCCCTCTGTTTTCAGTTTCTCACATACATCTTTTGCTGTATCAAACATAGTTCCGCAAGCTATAATTCCAATCTCATTGCCATCCATAGCTCTTTCGGAAACCCCATAACTTATTTCTTCACCACAATGCCAGTTTTCTTCAGTGTTACTACGTGGATACCTTATAGCCACAGGTCCTTCCATTTCCACTGCCATATCCAGCATACTTTTTAGCTCTGCCCCACTTTTTGGAGCCATAATCGTTAAATTAGGAATATGTGAAAGAAACGAAATATCAAAAATTCCTTGATGTGTTTCGCCGTCTGCACCAACAATGCCAGCCCTGTCAATTGCAAAAATAACGTGCAGATTTTGCAAACATACGTCAACTACCAATTGGTCATAAGCTCTCTGTAAAAATGTTGAGTACACGGCAAACACAGGAATAAGACCCGCACTTGCAAGCCCTGCGGCAAAAGTTACAGCGTGCTGTTCAGCAATTGCCACATCAAAAAAGCGTTTTGGAAAGGCAAGTTGAAAATCTTCCAACCCTGTTCCGCCAGCCATCGCAGCAGAAATTGCAACAAGCTTTTCGTTTTTTTGTCCAATGGATATCATTGTTTCACCAAAAACTTTTGAAAATGAAGGTTTTGCATTTTTTGTTTTTGATGTTCCTGTCTTTATATCAAAGCTGCCCACCCCATGATAATCCCATGGCAATTTTTCCGCAAAACGGTAACCCTTGCCTTTAGTAGTTCTAACATGAAGCAAAACAGGACCTTTTATTTTCTTTATTTTATTAAAAACCTCTATAAGTTTCTCTGTATTATGCCCATCAATGGGCCCTACGTATTTAAAACCAAGTTCCTCAAACATAATTCCTGAAACAAAAAAGTATTTCACACCATCTTTAATACGTTCAATCGCCTTGTCCAAAGGCTTTCCAACCATAGGCATTTTATCTAAAAATTTGTGTACCCCTGCCTTAGCATTAAGATATGCAGGTGCTGTTCTAAGGTCATTTAAATGCTTTGGAATAGCACCAACGTTATTGGATATTGACATTTGATTATCATTTAAAACAACAATTAAATTTGTTTTTGCACGTCCTGCATTGTTAAGTGCCTCAAAAGCAAGCCCACCTGTCATAGACCCATCACCAATAACTGCTATAACATTTTCTTTTGTACCATTTAAATCTCTTGCTGTAGCTATACCTAATGCAGCAGAAATGGAGGTTGAAGAATGCCCTGTAGCAAAAGCATCATACTTACTTTCTGTGGGTTTGGGAAAACCGCTTAATCCATCTAACCTCCTAAGTGTTTTAAATCCATCTTTTCTGCCTGTTAACACTTTATGTACGTAGGCTTGATGTCCAACATCCCAAACAATTTTATCTTGTTCAATATCAAAAGCATAGTGCAATGCCATAGTAAGCTCCACTATCCCCAAATTAGAAGCAAGATGTCCTCCTGTCTTAGATATATTCTCAAGCAAAAATCCTCTAATTTCCTTTGCAAGGCGAGGAAAATCCTTAGGAGATATATTTTTTATGTCATTAACTTTATTTAAACTATCCAGTAGTTTGTCCAATTACTACACCGTCTTTCTTCTTCTATTCCCTAAAAAAAGCACCCAATCGCAATGCCTAACACAGCACCGCAAAACACTTGCAATGGCGTATGTCCCAAAAGTTCCTTTAACTGTTCTTCAAATTTTAAATCTGTATGCATAAACAGAAGATTAATTGCCTTAGCCTGCTTTCCTGCCGCACGCCTTACACCAGCCGCATCATACATAACTATCATAGTAAATACGCAGCAAACAGCAAAAATAGGTTCACCAAGACCATAAATTTTACCTATATTTGCTGTCATAGCAGTAACTAACGCTGAATGAGAACTTGGCATACCACCAGCACCATACATTCTGCTTATATCAATCTTTTTTTCTGAAATAATAGTAAACATTACCTTGATAAACTGGGCAGAAAGCCACGCAATTATAGCTGCCCAAAATATTCTGTTTTCAATAAGCTGATGAATTCCCATCAATATAATCACACCCTAACGTCTTGTTTATTGCTATCAAAAACGCCTGTCTATAAGGTACTTTGTTAGTTCCTCCAAAAATTTGCACCTTGTACCGAAACTTTGAAGTATATCCATAGCCTCGTGAGAAAGCTGCTTAACAAACTCCGAAGATTTTTCAACTCCATACAAAGTTACATATGTTGTTTTCTCGTTTTTTTCATCACTT
>JAQVIB010000029.1 GCA_028695945.1 Lachnospiraceae bacterium | reverse complement strand
ATGAAACTACATGGAAAATAAATTTGCGTGACGATGTAACATTTTCAAGTGGCAGAAAAATGGATGGTCAGGCTGTGAAGGAGTGTCTAGAAGACCTTATTACAGTGCATGACAGAGCACCAGAAGATTTAAAAATAGCAGAAATTACTGCTGACGGTCAGTCAATTACAATAAAAACTAAACAACCTGTGCCTGCACTTATTAATTACCTAAGCGACCCTTATGGAGCCATAATTGATATGGAATTTGGGGTTACAGAAGACGAAAATGTAGCCGGAACAGGACCATATATTGCAGAAGCTGTTTCAGATACAGAAATAAGTCTAGTTAAAAATAATAACTATTGGGGCGGAAATGTTAAGGTTGACCGCGTAGTTGTTAAGTCAATTACAGATGGGGACACAATGACAATGGCACTGCAGTCTGGTGAAATTGATGCAACTCAAGGCCTTCCATATGCAAGCTTGCCTCTTTTTCAGAATAATGCGGATTATAATATAAGCTCATGTGAAACTTCACGTTCTTTCTTTGCACAGGTGAATTATTCAACAGAGGCTCTGAAGGATATAAATGTAAGAAAAGCAATTTCAATGGGAATTGATAAGGAAGGATTTACAAAAGTACTTTTAAATGGAAATGGAGCTAAAGCTGTAGGTCCGTTCCCAGAAAGTTTTAACTTTGGCGATAGTAAGGTAACTGCACCAGAATATAATATTGAGGCAGGAAAGAAACTGTTAGAGCAGTCTGGTTGGAGTGACACTAACGGAGACGGTTATGTTGACAAGAACGGTGAAAAGCTTACAATTAGGTGGCTCACATATCCAAGCCGACAGGAATTACCTTTGCTTGCAGAATCTGTACAGGCAAGTTTAAAGAATTTAGGCATTGATGTTGTTGTAAATTCAACTGCAAATTATAAAGACTTCATTAAATCAGGAGATTGGGATATTTATGCAAGTGCATTCGTTACAGCACCAACAGGTGACCCAGAATATTTCTTCACAACACACTGTCTTTCAACTTCAACAAAAAATAGAGGAAATTACTACAGTGAAAAACTTGAAGATTTAGAAAAGCAGATGGCATCTGAATTTGACCCAGCCAAGAGATCAGATTTAGCAGTTAAGATGACACAGACAATACTTGATGATTGCTCATTTATATTTGCTTCACATCTTAAAATGTCATTTGTTACTAAGGCAAATGTAACTGGGCTTGTTGCACATCCATCAGATTACTATGAGATTACTGCAAACCTTGATGTTACACAATAAACTGCACTAAAGGAGAAAAGTTATGGAACAACCATTATTAAAAATTAGCAATTTAGATGTAGAGTATAACCAAAGCAGGGTAATAAGTAATGTTAGCCTAAGTGTTAATGAAGGAGAAATACTTGGCATTGTTGGCGAAAGCGGAAGCGGGAAAAGTACGTTAATTAAGTCTGCAATGGGAATTTTAAGTAATAATGGCTGTGTAAGTAACGGAAGTATATTTTATAAGGAAAGGGATTTGTTGAATGCATCAGCAGAGGAACTGAGAAGAGTTAGAGGAACTGAAATGGGAATGATATTTCAGAACTGCGAAAGTTCACTTTGTCCTGTTAGAACAATAGGTGACCAAGTTTATGAAACCATGGTACAGCATATGAAAGTTACAAAAAAAAATGCAAAGGAAAAGGCATTGGAATTGCTTGAAATTTTGCATTTTAGTGATGGAAAAAGAGTTTTAAAAAGTTATCCATTCGAGCTTTCTGGCGGAATGAACCAAAGAGTTGGAATTATGATGGCAATGTTGCTTAAACCATCACTCCTTTTTGCTGATGAACCAACTTCAGCATTGGACGTAACTGTTCAGAAACAGGTTGTAAACGAAATGCTTCGTATACGGGATAATTTTGGTACAGCCATTGTTATAGTTACCCACAACATAGGGGTAGTTAACTATATAGCTGACAACATAGTAGTTATGTATAAAGGAAATGTTGTGGAGTATGGGAAAAAAGATGACATTATTAATAATCCCAAAAATGAATACACAATAAAACTTTTAAAGGCTGTACCAAAACTGAAAGTAGAGGAATCTTGATGGAGAAACTACTTGAGGTGAAGAATGTTAAAAAAAGTTTCTATAGAGGTAACAAACTTGTAGATGCAGTAAATGGCATATCCTTTAGTATAGAAAAAGGTGAATGCGTTGCCATTGTTGGTGAAAGTGGTTCTGGTAAAAGTACAGTGGCAAGAATGATTACAAATTTAACTACAGTGGATTCTGGTAAGATTATTTTGGATGGCATTGACATAACCAATGCTAAAGGTAAGAAGTTAGTAAGTATTTACCGAAAAATTCAAATGGTTTTTCAAATGCCAGTTAGTTCCTTTAACCCTAGGCTTACTTTGGGTGAAAGCATAATGGAAAACCTTGTAAATAAAGGGTTAACACGAGAGAGTGCAAGAAATAAAATGCTTAATCTGTTGGAAATATGTGGATTGAAAAAGGAGTATTCAAAAAGATATCCTCATCAAGTTAGTGGCGGAGAATGCCAAAGGGCCGCCATAGCAAGGGCAATTTCTATTAATCCAGAGCTAATTATACTGGACGAGGCTACTAGTGCATTAGACGTTACTGTACAGGCACAGATTGTAGATTTACTTATGAAGCTAAAAAAGGAAACTGGAATATCCTATATTTTTATATGCCACGATATTGCGTTGGTACAAAATATATGTGATAGAATTATTGTAATGAGGAATGGCGAAATTGAAGAGGAAGGAATTACTTCCGATGTAATAAAAAATCCAAATAATGATTATACCAAGATGCTAATTGACTCAGTTTTATAGCTATTTAAGAATTCAAGATGGGAAGTTCTGTCCAAAAAAATTTATAGATGTGTATATATTTATTGTTTTTACAGACAATATATATCATGATGAATTTTTATTGGAAAGAGAAGTGAAAAAATGAATTCTAATGATAATATAGAGTTGCTAAAAGAGTGTGATTCTGGTACGAAAATGGCTGTATCATCCATTGATGAGGTTATTGACAAAGTGTCTGACGAAAAGTTTAAAAATATGCTGGTTACTTTTAAAGACAAACACACGATATTAGGGAATGAAATACATGGGTTATTATCTAGTTGTAATGAAGAAGATAAAGAGCCGAATCCTGTTGCAAAAGGCATGTCATGGATTAAAACTAATGTAATGTTGTCTATGAAAGATAATGATAAAACGGTGGCAGACATAATTACTGATGGGTGCAATATGGGAATAAAATCATTAAATAGATATTTAAACCAATATACTGCGGCAGATGCGGATTCAAGAAAAATTTGTAATGAATTAATTTCTATTGAAGAGAAATTTGCAAAAGACATACGATGTTATTTATAATAGCTTTTCTAAGATACAATGAAAAGCTTACAAAACTTATATAGTAATGTTTAAAGTAGTTTAATATTGTGAATATATTTATAATTTGGAGGTAAATATGAAAGAAATTATTGATTTTTTAAACAAGAATAAATTTGGCAGCCTTGCAACATGTGATGGAAGCAAACCGGATACACGCCCATTTGAAGTTGCCGATATTTCCAACCAGGGACTTTTGTTTTATGTTTCATCAGACTCAGAGTTATGTAAACAGTTAAAGGAAAATCCCAATATTTCTTTCTGTGCAACAGATGAAAAATATGACTATGCAAAAGTAGCAGGTAAAATTTCATTTAGCAATAAACAAGAAGATAAGGAAAAGGTACTTGCAAATAGCAGTTTTGCAAAAGAAGTATACAAGTCTGGTAGTACGGATAAAATGGAAGTTTTTTACCTGCAACATGGCGAGGGTATGCTACACCGTCATATGGATGACAAAGTTATTTGTGAAAGTTTTTAATGAGTAATTAAATAGTATTATAATAGCGAAAAAGACTATATCACAACTGGATATAGTCTTTTTTGAAATGGTTTAAGTTTTAAATCTTTCTTGCCGCTTCAATTATTGCCGCCAGCGATGATTCCTTATGTGAAGTTGCAATTAACAGTTCCTTGGCGATGTTGATTTTTCTTTCAGGACTTAAACACATATCCGAGGAAAGTTCTTCCAATGAATTACAGAAAAAAATTCTTAAACACCTAGTCATTAGAGCTTCCTCTGTCAATATTCGCAAAATCAATTCACGAATAGATTGCTGTTGACCGCTTAAAGGAAGTCCAACCGTTTCCCAGTTTGCCCCTGTAAATTTCATTACAATTACATTTTTGTATACATCATGATAGGCAATATATGGGATGTTATTATTATCAAGTGTAATTGTTACATCCGATGCACTGCTGGGTGAAAAACCTGGATTTCCGACATTTACCCAGTTTGCACCATCAAACTTCATAACAGTAACCCTAACTTGGTTTTCAATGTCCTGATAAGCAACATATGGTATGTTATTGTTGTCGATAGCAATTGAAGTAAAAAATACTTCGCCTTCTGAAAATCCAGGATTTCCAACAGGAACCCAATTTGTTCCATTGAACTTCATAACAGTTGCTTTCGCACCAATGCCAGATTCTTGATAGGCTACATATGGTATGTCATTTGAGTCTATGGCCATTGAAATGTAGTTAACGCCAGCTTGTGAAAACCCAGGGCTACCAACGGTTACCCAGTTTAGTCCATTGAATTTCATGACAGTGGCTTTATAATTGTAAGATGTATCCTCGTATGAAACATAGGGCGTATTATTACTGTCTATGGCGATAGATGTGAATAATGCACTACTAGCGGAAAATCCAGGGTTGCCAACGTTTACCCAGCTTGTGCCGTTAAACATCATTACAGTTGCTCTAAAAGTTAACCCATTTACATTTCCGTCAAAAGCTACATATGGAATATTATTTGAATCTATTGCAATGGATGTGTATCCTACAGCACCTTGGGAAAAACCAGGATTACCAACGGTTACCCAGTCGAAGCCATTGTACTTCATTACTGTAGCTTTTCCGAAATTGGCTCCATCTACGAATGCAACATAGGGGATATTATTTTTATCTATAGCCATTGAGATATAGGTTGCCTGACCAGGAGAAAAGCCAGAATTTCCAATAGGTTCCCAATTTAAACCGTTATATTTGCTTACGGTTACTCGGTTTTCGTCTCCGTTATCTTGATAGGCAATATACGGAACGTTATTTGAGTCGGTTACAATTGATAATGAGTTTGTATCACTTGATGAGACATTTAAATCGTATGTAGGCATTTTGTAATGCACCTCAATATTTATATTATTTATCATTATATGGAAATAATTTTTGGTTATTACTAAAGGGTAATAATATTTCCTATTCTTTAAGCTATGAACAGAAAAACTTTTGTTATGTATTTATTTGCATATCTAATTATATGTTGTGCTAATTTTGTTTGTTTTTTCTTATACAGTAATGATATAGTATTAATTAAATGGTATTAGCGTAAAAGTAATTTATTTTTTTGAATTGGAGGAAAAATATGATTAGTAGAGAACATCTATCAAATGAATTTATAAAACTTGTTTCCATTGACAGTCCATCTTTTGGCGAGAAAGAAATGGGCGAATATTTAAAAAAAAGACTTTTAGAGTTTGGTTTCACTGTAGAAGAGGATGATGCAGGTAGCAAGATTAATGGAAATTGTGGAAACATACATGGATTTTTGGCTGGTAAAATGGAAATACCTCCAATTTTATTTTGTTCACACATGGATACTGTTGAACCATCTTGCCAAAAGCAAGCAGTATTGGACAGCGAGGGGTTTATACGTAGCAAAGGAAATACTGTTTTAGGAGCAGATGATTGTTCCGGAATTGTGGCTATTTTGGAAGCATTGAACGAAATTAAAGATAATAACCTGGAGCATCGTCCAATAGAAGTACTATTTACAGTTGCTGAAGAAACATATTGCAAAGGGGTAAAGGAGGTGGATTTTTCAACCATTATTTCAAAGGAGGCATATGTTCTGGACTTAGAAGGAAAAGTAGGCACGGCCGCTTATAAAGCACCTACAATTTTGTCTTTTAATGCGTACGTAAAGGGGCAGTCATCGCATGCAGGCTTTGCTCCTCATAAGGGCATCCATGCAATTCAGGCGGCATCGGATGCAATTTCAAAACTAAAACTTGGAAACATAGATGATAATACTACGCTTAATGTAGGAGTAATTCATGGAGGGTTAGCCACAAATATAATTCCAGACTTGTGTGAAGTAAGAGGGGAAATAAGAAGTTATTCCCACCAAAGAGCTTTAGAGGTGGCACAGGAAGTAAGAAATCAGTTTGAGAGCTCAGCAGTTGCCTTTGGTGCAAAAATAAGGTTTGAAGTTGAAATTGGTTGCAAAGCTTATGAAACACCAAAAAATCATCTTGTAGTTCGAAGGTTTGAAGCGGCTTGCAAAACCCTAAATCTTCCTTTTTCTCTTCAACAAACCTTTGGCGGAAGTGATAACAATATACTTGCCCAAAATGGAATTGCAGGAATTGTACTATCTTGTGCAATGAACCAATGCCATTCATGTGACGAGTATACAACAATTGATGAACTGGTTAAAATTGCAGAATTAACTAAAGTTCTTATGACAAGTAATGATGAACAATAGATCAACCCATTTATACAAAGTAAAAAGTTCCTATTTGGTTAATTTGTGATATAATGTAAAAACAACAAAGGAGGAACTTTTCTATGGTTAAGCAACATAAAGAAAATTTGATTATAATTATATTACTTACAATTTTATCTGCAGCAACTTATTATGTACAATATTTGATATTTCACCAAAAAGAAAATACTTTTTTTTATATGTTGCAGGATTTGGCGTTTGTGCCAATTCAGGTTGTAATGGTTACATTGATTATAAATAGATTTTTAAACGAAATGGAAAACCGAAAGAAAATTAAAAAAATTAATGTAATAATAAGCACTTTTTTTGTTGAAATAGGCGTACCTATTATTACAGTAATCTCAAAATTTAACCGCAATAACAATGAGATTTCTGAGATAATTAAGACAAAAGAAATGAATAGCAAGAAATATGACAAGCTTATAAGAGAAATAAAAGAATTCAAGTTTGACGTATATGCAGACCCTGGAAAGCTGGATGAGCTATGTTCTATACTAAAAAATTATAAAGAACCTATGCTGAATTTGTTGGCAAATCCCAATCTTTTGGAGCATGATTCTTTTACAGACATGCTATGGGCTGTTTTTCATGTTATAGATGAACTTCAGGCAAGAGGAGCATTTGACAAACAGAATAAAGACGATATTGAACATTTATCTAATGATATTTTACGAGCGTATACTGCATTAATAATTGAGTGGATTAGTTATATGAATTATTTGCAAAACGAATATCCGTTTTTGTTTACATTGGCATTAAAGAAAAATCCATTTTTGGCGAAGCAGAGTTAGTATGTGAAAGAAAAAAAGTAGGAATTTGATTTATGAAAAAGGCAAAAGAGAGCTAGGCACTAAAAATTGTGCCTAGCTCTTTTTTTAGTATGTTAAAACCTAATTACACGTGGAGCAGAAGTGAATGAGCAAAAAGTAGCTGTTGCATCTTTCAGATATAAAGTTTCTGTATTATCGCCTTCTGCCTTATACATTCCCTGTAAAGATGGATATGCATCTAGCATACTTTGTTTTGCCTCTAGCCTATCATCTCTTACTGCTATTGCTTCAATACGAATCCAGTCGCTACCATCAAAAGCACTAATTTCAATCTTAGGGTTTGTATGAATCTGTTTGGATACATTTTTGGATTTACCTGTTTGAATATAAAGCTTATCATCAAATATATTTACAGTTCCAAAAGGACGTACCCTTGGCTGATCACCATCAACAGTTGCAAGGTAATAGGTTTGACATTTTTTTAAAAATTCATAGACTTCTTTCATTTTAAAACCTCCAAAATATGTATTTGCTTGACTGCTTAAAATGTTGTTGCTATTATTATAATATGTAAAACAAATAATTCAAGTACGATTTTTTATAATACTAAGTATCTAAAAAGATACTATGGAGGAGATTATGATAGAAGATGATTTTGGGAAATGCCCTTATGTTACTGTACAGAAATTGCTTTCGGGGAAATGGGCACTAATTATTTTATTTCTTTTGCTAAACAAAACTATGCGGTTTAGCGAATTGCAAAGGGAACTGCCAAAGTTAACCCAAGCTACATTAACTAAGCAACTTCGAACTTTAGAGGAAAATGGGTTGATAATAAGAACTGTATATACCCAGATACCACCAAAAGTAGAATATTCCTTAAGTGACATAGGAGAAAAGTTTAAGCCAGTTATGGAATCGTTGAGGGTTTGGGGCGATGAATATATAGATTTTTTAAACAGTAGCAAATGAGTATTGACAATACGAAACGTTAGAAATATAATAATTAGAAATCTAACTATTATAAGAGGTGTTTTGTATGTTTAACAGTAGTAAAATTCAGCAGATGACTAGGAGGATTATTGTCTATACCATAGGACTTTTTATTATGGCATTAGGAGTGTCTATTTCCAAAATTTCAAATCTGGGAGTATCTCCAGTAAATTCTGTGCCAAGTGTTTTAAGTGATATTCTAGAAGTGGATATGGGAATTTGTACAACAGGTGTATTTCTAGTGTTTATTATAATTCAAATAATTATTTTAAGAAAAGAATTCCAACCTGTAAATTTACTTCAAGTTGTTTGTTCGTTCATGTTTGGGTTTTTTGTTAGCATTACCAATAAGCTATCAGTAAATATCTTGCCACAGTGCAACAGCTATATAATTCAACTTTTATACGTGTTTATAAGTATTATACTAGTTGCAATGGGTATTTTGTTGTACTTAGAGGCAAGTATATTATCATTGCCGGGTGAGGGCGTTATGCAGGCTGTTAGCAACAAGACGGGAATAGCAGTATCCACTGCAAAAATGGTTTTTGACTGGTCACTTGTGACTATTGCGGTAGCTACATCGCTTATATTTACTAGAAGTTTAATGGGTGTGAGAGAGGGAACTGTATTAGCAGCTTTTGGTGTGGGGATTTGTCTTAAATTTTTTACAAATCATTTGAAAATGCCACTAAACAAGATGCTTTCGAATGATTAAAACCAATTTTTAAAAGGAGGTACATAACGTGAAAGCATCATATCGAAATTTAATGCTCCAAAATCATTTATCTTTTCAGAAAAAAGTGTATGATAGGCTATCAAAAGACAATTTAAATTTATCCATTGGACAACCTAAGATTTTTGATTTTCTGCTTGATTGTGATGAATGTATGCAAAAAGACATTGCGTTGGGATGTCAAATTGAACCTGCATCTGTTACAAGTGTTTTGTTACAAATGGAGCAGAAGGGATATATCGTTAGAAGAAATAAGGATGGAAATCGGCGTTCATTATATGTATCTTTGACGGAAGAAGGGCAGGAAACAGCTAAAAAAGTACGAGAGATTATGGAAGAAGTAGAAAAAGAGGCTTTAAATGGTATTAGCAGTGAAGAATTTGAAACACTAATTTCTATTTTAAACAGGGTGAATGAAAATTTAATTAAATAATATGAATATGTCTGTTTTGGTCTAAACCAAAAGTGAGGCTTTCGCCCCACCATTGGTTACAAATTAACTTATTACCGCTATAGTCCAACAATCTCTATATCAAATTTTTTCATCCAATAGTTAATTTGAATTAAATAACCAAGCATTTGAGGGCCAGCCATAAGTTGACCAAACCATGGTTTTCCGTAATCGGAAGGACTTGAAATAAAGTTATAGACCTTCTTTTTATCCAAAAATTGCAATACTGGAGAGGAGTTATCTTCAACTATATCAACTATCTTTGCTCGTAGTAATTTTTCAAAATTTGGATCATATACCTTTGGGTATGGGCTTTTTCTTCTGAAAAGCACTTCATCTGGTACTAGCCCTCTGGAGGCTTCTCTTAAAAGACCTTTTACAGTGCCCCTATAATTTTTAAATTTCCAAGCCACATTCCAAATATATTCAATTATTCTGTGGTCCGCAAAGGGTACTCTTGCCTCAAGACCTGAAAACATACTAGTTCTGTCCATTCTGTCAAGAAGTGTTTGCATAAACCATTTTAAATTCAGGTATGCTATTTCCCTTCTTCTTTTTTCCTCACTACTTTCGCCTTCAAGTGAAGGAGTTTCGGCTAAGGATTTTTCATAAGTTTTTTTAACGTACTCTTCCATATTAATTTCCTTTAAGAACTCGTCGGAAAGCATGGTTTTTCGTGGCTCTAACTCAGGCATCCAAGGGAAGGTATCCTTTTCAAAAAATTCTTTTTTAT
The DNA here is from genome assembly GCA_028695945.1 of Lachnospiraceae bacterium. Classification (GTDB taxonomy): domain Bacteria; phylum Bacillota; class Clostridia; order Lachnospirales; family Anaerotignaceae; genus UBA8514. The sequence continues at coordinate 2,656 of JAQVIB010000029.1, read as the reverse complement.
GAAACCAAGGATAACCACCAAAAATTTCATCGGCACACTCGCCTGTAAGAACAACTTTATTATATTGCTTTACGATACCGCAAAAATAAAGCAAAGAAGAATCTATGTCTGCCATTGCCGGTAAATCTCTTGCATCAACAGATTTATACAAATAATCAGCCAAATCAATATTATTACATTCTAAGAAATGGTGGTTTGACTTAATGTGTTTAACCATTTTTTCTGCATATGGTCTATCTTGGGAAGGCTGAAAATTGTTAGCCTTAAAATATTTATCATTGTTTGCAAAATCAAAGGAAAAAGTGTTTAGTTTCTCACCTTTTTTGGCAAGTTCTTGGGCACAAATTGCAGAAACTAAACTGCTGTCTATTCCACCGGATAAAAATGTACAAATTGGTACATCGGATTTCATCTGCAATGTTACTGCGTCTATTAACAATTCTCTTGTTCTTTCAACCGTTGTTTCAAAATTATCCTCATGAGGTTTACTTTCAACTTTCCAATATTGAACTTTCTTTAATCCATTTTGATTACAAATAATATAGTTACCTGGCAAGACCTCATCAATATCTTTGAAAACACCACAGCCATATGTTTTAGAAGGCCCTATGGAGAATATTTCGTTAAGTCCATTAATATCAAGCTTTGGCTTTATATCTGGATATTTAAAAATTGCTTTAATTTCGGAGGCAAAAACTACCGATTCATTTTTTACCGTATAAAATAGTGGCTTTATACCACTCCTATCTCGGTATAAGATAAGCTCATTTTTCTTTTCATCCATAATTGCAAAAGCAAAAATTCCATTAAGTTTTTTTACAAAGTTGTAACCATATTCTAAATAAGAAATAAGAATAACCTCTGTGTCTGAAGTGGTTTTAAATTCCCATCCTTTATCTTGAAGTTCAGCTTTTAATTCATCCATATTGTATATTTCGCCGTTATACACAATGCCAAAGTTTTTTTCATTAATACTTTTTAGCATTGGCTGATGTCCTGATGAAAGGTCAATAATAGATAGTCTGTTATGACCTAAGGCAAAGTTTTTTGAAATATATATTCCGTTGTCATCAGGACCTCTGTGTACAAGCTGCTTATTCATATTTTTTATTGTGTTATTTGCCCATCCAAGGTTTGCATTATAATCTGCATAAGCATTAAAAAATCCTGCAATTCCACACATAGTCTTGCCTCCAAACCCTATTTACTTTATAAGCTGGTGTTTAAGCATAACTTCTTTTAGTTCTTTTTTATTCTTTTTATTTATGCCCACTAAAGGCAGTCTGCAATCTTTATGGCAAAGACCCATTAACTCCATGGCGGTTTTTACAGGCATAGGGTTAACTTCGCAAAACATCATATTCATAATGTCAAGTAGTTTAAGCTGTAACTGCATGCTTTCTTCGACCATGCCAGCAAAATAAAATTTGCACAAATTATGCATTTCTTTTGGCATTATATTCCCCAAAACTGAAATAATGCCTTTACCACCTAAAGAAAGTATAGGAACAGTTTGGTCATCATTACCTGAGTAAATTGTAAGATTATTTCCACACAAAGCGGCAGTTTTTGCAATTGCTGATATATCTCCGCTAGCTTCCTTTGTAGCATAGATGTTGTGGTGGGTTGATAGTTCCAAATAGGTTTCTGGTTTAATACTCATTCCTGTTCTGCTTGGAACGTTATATAAAATCATTGGAATATTAATGCTGTCGCCTATTGTTGTGAAATGTTGTATAAGCCCAGCTTGGGAAGTTTTGTTGTAGTAAGGCGTTACCTGTAAAAGAGCATCAGCACCCATCTCTTCAGCTTCTTTAGACATAAAAATTGCATGAGCGGTATTATTGCTTCCTGTGCTGGCAATAACAGGAACTTTTTTGTTAATATAGTCAATTGTATATTTAATTACAGATAAATGCTCATTGTCATCAAGGGTTGCATTTTCTCCTGTTGTACCTGTAACAACAATTGCATCAGTATCATTTTTCAGTTGAAAATCAAGAATCTTTTTTAGTGCTTCAAAGTCAATATTTCCTTTTTTGTCCATAGGGGTGACAATTGCTGTTGCCGAACCTTTAAAAATGGTTGTTTTCAATAAAATCATTCCCTAAAATTCTTAATAATAAATACTATGAAAAAAAATAAGCTATGGTACTCAACACCAATATTTTTTTAAAATCATATATTAACAATTAAGAGGGGAGTGAGCGGTGAATGAAAAACTTTTTGGTTCTTGGAGGCGATTTACGTCAACTTTTTTTAGCTGAAAAACTTAAAGAAAACAGGGGAAATACAGAAGTGTATTTCAGCGTAGACCGTGATTTTTCGTTAGAAGAGGCAATGAAAAAATCAGATATAATAATATGCCCAATACCTTTTACAAAAGATAAAAAAAATATTTTTTCTATAAATGGAATAGAAGGTTTAAATATCGAAAAATTTCTAGATTGTGTGACTTCGAGACATACAATTTGTGGCGGAGTTATTCCCCAAAATGTAAAATGTGAACTTGAAAAAAAGAATATTAGATATTTTGATTTTATGGAAAATGAGGAAATAAGTATAAAAAATGCAGTAGCAACTGCAGAAGGAACAATTGCAGAAGCCATTAGACTAAGCACCAAAAATTTGCATAACAGCAATTGCCTTGTTCTTG
>JAQVIB010000211.1 GCA_028695945.1 Lachnospiraceae bacterium | reverse complement strand
AGTTTTTGTTGAACCTAAAAGCGCAGAATAATTTACAATCGCAAAGTATAAGGAGGTTTGTTTTATGAGTTTAGTACCTTATGTTATTGAACAATCAAGCCGAGGAGAACGCTCCTACGACATATATTCCAGACTTTTAAAAGATAGAATTATTTTTCTTGGTGAAGAAGTAAATGACGTTACAGCTAGTCTTGTTGTAGCCCAGCTATTGTTCCTTGCGGCAGAGGATCCTGATAAAGATATTAATCTTTACATAAATAGCCCAGGAGGTTCGGTTACAGCCGGAATGGCAATTTATGATACTATGCAGTATATTAAGCCAGACGTATCAACAATTTGTATAGGTATGGCTGCAAGTATGGGAGCATTTTTGCTTTCAGGTGGGCAAAAGGGCAAACGTTTTGCACTTCCAAATGCTGAAATCATGATTCATCAGCCTTCTGGCGGTGCGAGGGGTCAGGCAACTGAAATTAGAATAGTGGCAGAAAATATTTTGAAAACTAAAAAGAAATTAAATCAAATTCTTGCAAATAACACCGGTAAGAGTTATGATGAAATTGAAAGAGATACAGAACGTGACAACTATATGTCGGCACTTGAGGCTAAGGAATATGGTCTTATTGACGAAGTTATTTCTAAGCCAGTATGATGCCCGTAAGGAGATGAAGTTATGGCTTCAAAAACAGAAGAAAAAAAACAGCTTAGATGCTCGTTTTGCGGTAAGCCTCAGGAGCAGGTTAAAAAGCTTATAGCTGGTCCAGATGTTTATATTTGTGATGAATGTATTGAACTTTGCTCTGACATTATCATGGAAGAATTCGAAGATGAAGTTTTTGCAGGAAGTTCCCAGTTGCCTAAACCAAAAGAAATAAAAGCTATTCTTGATGAATATGTTATTGGTCAGGAAAGTGCAAAAAAAATTCTTTCGGTTGCAGTTTATAACCACTACAAAAGAATTTCCATTGCTAAAAATCCAGATGATATTGAACTTCAGAAAAGTAATATTCTGATTGTTGGTCCCACTGGTGTTGGAAAAACTTTGCTTGCCCAGACACTTGCTAAACTTTTGAATGTTCCATTTGCAATTGCAGATGCAACTACTCTTACAGAAGCAGGATATGTTGGTGAAGATGTGGAAAATATTCTCCTTAAGCTTATTCAGGCAGCAGATTATGACATTGAAAGAGCCGAAAGAGGCATAGTTTATATTGATGAGATTGATAAAATTACAAAAAAAAGTGAAAATCCATCTATTACACGTGATGTAAGTGGTGAGGGTGTTCAGCAAGCACTTTTAAAAATTCTTGAGGGAACGGTGGCATCGGTTCCGCCACAAGGAGGCAGAAAGCATCCTCATCAGGAGCTTATTCAGATTGACACTACAAATATTTTGTTTATTTGTGGAGGTGCTTTTGGTGGAATTGAAAAAATTATTGAAAGTCGTATGGGTGAAAAGATAATCGGTTTTGGTGCAAAGGTTCAAAGCAAGAAAGAAAAGAACTTTGACGAGTTATTGAAAAGTCTTCAACCACAGGATTTAATTAAATACGGGCTAATTGCTGAGTTTGTTGGTAGGTTGCCAGTTGTTGTAAGTCTTAATGATTTATCCGAAAACGAGCTTGTGCAGATACTTACAGAGCCTAAAAATGCTATTACAAGGCAGTATGAATATCTTTTTGAACTTGATAATGTTTTGCTTGAGTTCGAAAAAGAAGCTTTTGAAGAGATTGCAAAGCTTGCTATTGAAAGAGGCACAGGGGCAAGAGGTCTGCGTGCAATTGTAGAGGGATTTATAAACCCAATTATGTATTCAATACCTAGCGATGAGACAATTGAAAAGTGTATAATTACAGCTGATTGCGTAAGAGGAAACAGCGACCCTGTTTATGTAATTAATGAAAACAGACAGCCGTTGAAGAGAGAAAAGAAAAAGAAGAAGAAAGTTTCATAAATATAATCCTACCCATGAATTTAAAGTTTTTGTGGGTGGGATTTTTTATTTTCTGTTCCTATTCTATTACCGTATTATATTGGCTCTAAATTAAGAGATATCGATATAGATTTGAAGTTTGTTCTTGCATTATAATTGAGGTTATTATACAATATAGAAATGTATGGAGTTGTGGCATTTTGCAAGGAAAAGCAGGTTATGGGGTAAACTAGGAGGGAAATTATGTATTTCAAAAAAGTGGCTGCCTTATTGTTAACAGGAATTATGGCACTATCATTTACGGCGTGTTCAAAAAACGCGGGTACCAGTGTTGGAACGAGTGAAAAGCCAGTTGCAGCATCTCCTGCTAAGGGTGCAAGTGATGAAAATATTGCAAAGGGTGCCCAATTGTTGGAGTCAGCAAAGGCAAAGATTAATGACTTAAAAAGTTACAATGCAGATATGGGGCTTCGTTTTGAATTTGTAAATAATGATGGAACCAAAAGTGCTGATGTTAAAACAACCATTGAAAGTCTTAGCCAGCCCATGCTTAAGCACATTGCTATTGATTCAACAAGCAAAGGGCAGCCTATTGGTAATTCACAATTTTATGTTAAAGAGGATAATTTAGAAAAAACTATATTCATGCTTTTTCAGGGCAAATGGTATAAAAGCCCAGTGGATGATGATACACTGTACTACCTTTTAGGACAGTATGACATGAAGAATATAACTCCTGTTTTTCTTATTGCCTCAAGTGACGCAGTTGCTGTTGCTGAAGAAGAGATTGATGGAGTTAAAACAACAAAGGTTGAAGCAATAATTAGTGCTGAGCTACTGCCTAAGACGCTTATCTATACTGGAGTGTTTGTGGCGGCAGGTATGTCTACTCTTACAGAAGAATATCTTGCAGGTGTAGATTCTATGACTATTGATTACTGGATTGATGATGATGGTAATGTAATTAAATATTCATTTGATGCAGGTGCCGCATATCAGACAATATCAGACAATTTGTATGCAAAAGTAGAAGGAACACAAGGATATGAAAATGCACAAAAACTTGTTGTTAATTCTTATGCCATAGATGTAACAATGAAA
>JAQVIB010000028.1 GCA_028695945.1 Lachnospiraceae bacterium | reverse complement strand
CACAGTCAGGAGTTCAATTTTACAGTGGAAACTTTTTAGACGGCGAGGTTCTTGGAAAAAATGGTGCAGTTTATAACAAAAGGAGTGGTTTTTGTTTAGAAACCCAGGCTTTTCCAAATGCAACTGCATTTGAACATTTTCCGTCGATTGTGCTAAAAAAAGGTGACGTATATAAGCACAAAACTATGTTCAAGTTTTTCAGCGTATAAAAGTAATAGCTTTATTGTTATAAAATTAAAATCTGGAGGAACAATATGAAGGTAGTTGTTGCGGTGGATTCGTTTAAAGGAAGTGTTTCATCTATAGAGGCAGGAGAGGCCGTTAGAGACGGAATACTTTTAGCCAAGCCAGATGCAGATGTGAAGGTACTTGCTTTGGCAGATGGCGGAGAGGGCACAGTTGATGCCCTTGTAAGAGGAATGCAAGGCAGGTACGAAGAAGTTTTGGTTACAGCACCACTTGGAGGAAAAGTTAATTGCAAGTATGGAATAATAGGCAGTGGAGATACAGCAGTTATTGAAATGGCTGGTGCTTCTGGAATTACGTTGGTAAAAAAGGAAGATTTGAATCCGCTAAAGGCTACTTCTTATGGCACAGGTGAGGTTATTAAAGACGCTATTTCAAAAGGTTGTAGAAAATTTATTATTGGAATAGGCGGCAGTGCAACAAACGACGGTGGTGTAGGAATGCTTCAGGCACTTGGGATCAGATTTTTAAATTACAGTGGAAAGGAAATAGGTTTTGGCGGCGGTGAATTAGGTTCAATTGCAAATATTGACTGCAAAACTGCAATGCCAGAGCTTAAAAATTGTTCCTTTAAAATTGCTTGTGATGTAAACAATCCTCTTTGCGGAAAGCTTGGGGCATCTGCAATTTATGGTCCACAGAAAGGTGCAACACCTAAGCTTGTAGAAATTCTTGATGCAGGGCTTAGCAATCTTGCGGATGTTGTTCACAAAACATTTGGAAATGACCAACGGAATTTCCCAGGGGCAGGTGCGGCAGGAGGAATGGGATTTGGCTTTATAGCTTTCCTTAACAGCACACTGGAATCGGGCATTGAAATTGTTCTTGATGAGATAAATTTTGATAGCATAGTTCAGGGAAGCCACCTTGTAGTTACAGGTGAGGGAAGCATTGATGCCCAAACAGCTATGGGTAAAGCACCGGTAGGCGTTGCACGACGTGGGAAAAAACATGGTGCAAAGGTTTTGGCTATTGCTGGGTGTGTAACTGATGATGCAGTTAAATGCAATGAAGAGGGAATAGACGGAATTTTTTGCATTGCAAACAGGGCTATGTGTCTTAATGAATCCATGGAAAATGCTACGGCTAAAAAAAATATTACAGCGTTGGTTAGACAAGTAATTAGTTTTACTTACGGAAATTGAGGCGTAATTAAGCTTAAAAGAGCGGAAGGGATTTGATTTTGTTTAAAGTTGTTACAACTGGTGGGAAAAAAGAAAAGGCATTGTGGAATTTTCTTGACAAATATACGGCAGAATATTAAAGTAGTATTGGAAACTACATGATGAAGTATATATTATCGGGAGAGAACTATGAATAAAATTATTATAACAACCGAAAGCTGTTCTGATTTAACAGAGGAAATGATTGCTGAACACGGTGTTTATATTATTCCTATGCATATTGTTTTTGAAACAGAAACATTTGCAGACGGAACGATACCCGTGCAGTATATATACAATTATTTTAAAAAAACAAAGCACGTGCCAAAAACAAGTGCTGTAAATCCATCAGAGTTTACTGCGTTTTTTGAAGAGATAGCAAAAGAAAATCCGGGGTCATCTATTATCCATATAGGTTATTCTTCAGAATGTTCGTGCACTTACCAAAATGCAGTAATAGGAATTGAAGATTGCAAAAGTGCAAGTGTGCACCTTATAGATTCCAAAAATGTATCTGGAGGTGCAGGGAATTTAACGATGCTTGCGGTGAAACTTAGGGACGAAAATCCACTAGCAACGGCAGAAGAGTTGGCAGAAAAAATTAAATCATATGTTCCTCGTATTGTTACTGGTTTTGTGCCAGACCGCTTGGAGTATCTAGTTGCAGGCGGAAGGGTATCTAATGCAGCGGCTATTGGTGCATCAATTTTACGAATAAAGCCTCGTATAGATATTGTTGATGGGAAACTTATTGCTACAAAAAAATACAGGGGTTCAATGGCAAGAGTTGCGTATAGGTTCGCAGAAGAATTTGTGCAAAGCAGAGAACTTAACCGTGAGGTTATTTACATTATGTATGCCATTGGTGCGGATGAAGATGTTATAGAAAATATGAAGAAATATTTTATTGGACAGGGTTTTAAAAAGGTTGTTATTTTGCATACAGGCTGTGTAATGTCTACTCATGGCGGTGAAGGAGCAATTGGTATTTCGGGTTTTGCAAGTGTTTAAATTTTAAAAGTGCGAATTTCAGGACCTCAAAGTTGTATATTTATGTGCATCCTCTTAAAAAAGTTGATGTAAATATAACTTGGAGGTTTTTTTATACAGAATAAGTAAGATTGTTGAGTAATTTGCAAAATTTTGTTAAAAATATATATAAAAACGAATATTTTGCCCCTGTTTTAGGTCGAAAAATGAAGATTATAACAATATTGAGTTAAAACGAAGGTTACAGTTTACTTGCTTTTCATAAGATGGTATAATAAAAGTAACTGGGTACGTATAAAAATAAGGATTTTATTTACAGAAAATAGTTGAAAATACATGAAAATAGGGTAGATGATAAGTAAATGCCTAATTTATGGCATAAATTTGGTTATATTCTATTAAAATATTAAAAAAAAGGGGGGCTGGCGTTGTTAGAAAAGGAAAATGCACAGAGTGAAGCATTGGACAAAGGTATTTTAAATAACCCAGTATTAAAAGAAGTGGGTCTTAGCGGCGTTAAAGAAGTAGAAACGGATGAAGCAGATAGAGAAACAACAGTACCTCCTGCTAAATCTGCTGAAGCTATGATAAAGGAAAAACTATGGCAGCAATCGCTTTATTCTACAGAAGGTAATGAAAAGATGCCTATGCCAACAATGGATGGTATTTCTTTAGAAAATGTAGAAAAAGAAGAGCTTTTCAAGTTTGAGGGTCAGTCGGCATTGGTTAATATATTGGTTGACGATGATAGGATGAAGGCGAAAATTAAGTTGTCTGCACCAGGGCCAAATGGTAAAACGTTAACTGAAGAAGATATTCTAAAAAGCCTTGAAGAGTTTGGTATTAAACAGGGTATTCAAGAAAAATATATAACACGCCTGGCTAAGTTTCCGGTATATGGAATTGTTTTTTTAGTTGCAGAAGGAACTCGACCTGTGGATGGTATTGATGGTGATTTAGTTTGTCATTTTGAACTTAAAAATAAAAAAGAAGTTGATGAAAAGGAAGACAAAGACTACAAAAATTTTGGTACAATTTATCAAGTTGCTAAAGACGAATTGCTTTGTGATATTATTCCACCTACAGAAGCAGTTGACGGTTGTGATGTTTATGGTGCGGTTATTCCAGGCAAAAAAGGAAAGCCGTTGCCACCACCTAACGGGGAAAACACTTATTTATCTGAGGATAAATTACAATTGTTTGCAGCCTGTGATGGAAATGCCAAAAGAGTAGGAACAAAAGTTTTTGTAAAAAATGTAATGTTGGTTGAAAATGTAGACTATTCTACAGGCAATATAAAATTTTTTGGTGATGTTACAATTAAGGGTGATGTGCGAGAGGGATTTTCTGTTCAGTCTGGAGGAAGCATAATAATTTATGGTAGTGTTGAGGAAAATGTAAATTTAGAGGCTGACGGTGACATTTCAATTAAAAAGGGCGTAAATGGAAAAGGCGGACGAATTTTAGCAAATGGAAACCTAATAGTAGGTTATTTACAGGCGGCAGAAGTTAAAGTAAAGCAGGATATAACTGTTGATTCCGTAATAAATTCTAATATTGAGTGTGGTGGAAGTATAAATGCAACGGGCAGAGGCGGTCGTATTATAGGCGGCTATTGCAAGGTTAACCAAAATGTACGTGCTAATCAGTTAGGAAATGAGTCTAATATTCCAACAGCAATAGAAATAGTTGGACCATTTAATTTGACTAGCCAAAAAATGGATTTGGATGCTAAAATAGCAGAAAATGATGAAAGTATTAAAAATCTGGATACAATTATTGGGCTTATTAATAGCGGTAAGGCAGAAGGCAGCCCAATTGAAAATAGAAAAAAAGTTTTGAAAATGATGGGAGCAAAAAGACAATTAGAAGCTGAAATAACAAACTTAATGGCACAGGTTAGCTTAATATCTTCACAATTAAACAATCGTTCGGAAGGACGCGTATATGTTGAAGGTACTATGCATAGCAATGTGCATATAAATATTGATGGTCTTATGTACAGAAACACAGATGTTAAGTTTAGGTGTACAGTTTACAAAAATGGCGACAAAGTAGGTATTTTGCAGTAGTGATATTAAGAAGTTGCTGCGAAAATTAAGGAGGCAAAGGATGGACATTAAAAATAATATATTGTCTCGTTGCAGTATAGTTACCATTTTGGGAATGGTAAGTGCAGGGTTACCCAAGGCGGCATTTGCAGCACAAGGGCAAATCGAAACCGTGCAGAATACAGAAGGCGGTACAGGTATTATGGCCGTGGAAGTGTTGGCTGGAGTGTGCTTCATTGCAGCAGTTTACTTCTTTTTTCAGTTTAGAAAAAATCATCATGAAGTACAGCAGGTATTTTATTATGATGTTGCTTCGCAATTGCCAAACAAGGCATATATGGATGAATATATAAATGGATTGGACGATAAAGCCAAGGGATATTCATATATAATGCTTGCAATTGACGATTTTGAGGAAACTAACAGCTTGTTTGGGCAAGAAACAAGAGAATTGATGTACCAGAATGTGGCAGAAAAGCTTTCCGAAGAGATTGATGAAGGAGAGATGTTATGCAGTATATCTAACAGTACATATGGTTTGTTGATTAAAAGTGAGAAACGTGAAACGGTAGTAGAACGCTTTGTTAATATGCTGAGTAAAATTGAGGAAACAAGAGTAAGGGATGAAGGATTAAAGTACTCATATACCTGCAAATTTTACGGCGGAATATACGAAATAACAGGAGAGGAAGCAGATTTTGATGAAATTTTCAATATGTGCAACCTTGCATTAACCAAAGCAAACCATAAAGGAAATTTAAGATACCAATTTTTCGATGATACAATGAAAAGTGAGATTATACAAAAAAGGCAAATGATGTCTGATATTGAAGAGGCATTCGAGAAAAAAGAAATTAAACCATATTTTCAGGCTCAATACGATATTGATGAGAAAACGGTGTGCGGTGCTGAGATGCTTGCAAGGTGGGAACACCCAACAGCAGGGCTTGTACGTGCTAAGGATTTTGTTTCGCTTCTTGAATTGAATGGGAAAATTTTGGATTTAGATTTATATATATTTGAAGAGACATGTAAACAAATAAATAAATGGGTTGCAAGTGAACGTATGCCTGTTCCAATATGGATTAACATTTTTCAGCACGATTTATATGAAACCAAGTTTATGGAGAAGATTTTTGAATTGTCACAAAGATACAGTGTACCCAGAATGCTTTTGGGTTTTGAAATACGTGCCAATTTACTAGCTGAAGAAAACATGGAAATTTTAGAAATTATTCAGAGTTATCATGACAAGGGCTTTTTAATTTGTGTAGACAGGTTTGAACCGTCTTCACCAATGTCCATTCTTTATAATTATCAGTTGGATAGGATAAAGATTACAAGTGAATATTTGGAGGTTGCAAAACGTTCTGCAAGGGTTAAGATGGGTCTTAAAAATTTAATTGAATTTAGTAAAGAACTAAATATTTCTACTTGTGCTAAGGGTGTTCAAACACAAGCTGATGAAGAATTGCTTGCAGAGCTTAAATGTGAGGCAGTGCAGGGTGATCTTTATGGTGAGGCCTGTGATATGAATAAATTTGAAGAAATGATTTTCTAAGAGAATTTCCTAAATGGCAGGTAGTTCCATATGTATTAATAAATATAATTAAAATTAAGGGTGCATCTCATTTGGGAAATGCACCCTTGTTATATAGCACAAACTTCAGTATAATTGTATAGGCAACAGTTATTAAAAAATAAGTTGGTATTTAAACGGAAGGATGATTGGCTTGAAATATAAAAAGGTATGGGCAATGTACTTTAGCCCAACTGGAACAACAAAAAAGATTGTTACACATATTGCAAAGGAACTATCCGAAAATATTAAATTAGAAATACATACATTGAATTTTACACCACCTACGGTAAGGAATGAGGTGCATAGGTTTACCGAAACTGATATTGTTATTTTTGGGGTACCAGTTTATGCAGGGCGAGTACCTAATGTTCTTCTTAAATACCTTTCAACAGTAGTTGGTGGGGTGGCTGTTGCAGTACCAGTCGTTTTATTTGGAAACAGAAATTATGATGATGCATTGGTTGAACTTAGAAATATTTTGCAAGATAATGGATTTAATGCCATTGCTGCTGGTGCATTTGTTGGAGAGCATTCTTTTTCGGAAATTCTTGGAAAAAACAGGCCAGACGAAAAGGATTTAGAGGTTGCAACTGAATTTGCAAGTGAAATTGCAAACAAAATAATTAGTGGTAATTTTCAGAATGTTCCAGTTAAGGTAAAGGGAGAAGACTCTATAAGAGGGTATTATAAGCCACGTGACATGAAAGAAAATATAATAGATATACGCAAGGTTAAGCCAAAAACCAACGAAAAGTGTAATAACTGCGGTATTTGTGTAAAGGTCTGTCCTATGGGGTCTATAAGTAGTGAAAACGTAAGTGAGGTTACAGGTATTTGTATTAAGTGTGGGGCATGTATAAAAAAATGTCCTCAAAAGGCAAAATACTACGATGATGAAAACTACTTGTATCATAAGAAAGATTTGGAGGAAGAATTTCAACGCAGAGCAGAGCCTGAAACTTTTTTATAAAATTACAGCCCGAAAGAACAACTTGTGTTTTGACGGGCTGTTTTTATTATTCACTTAAAAACTCAATAGCACTGTAACTTGCCGAAGCAAGGTTTTTATATCCACCAAGGTTAGGATGGGTAGTGTCGGTAACAACCATTGCGGCGTTTTGATTATCTTCATTAATTAAAGGTTCAACAAATTTAAAATCATCATAGCTGCTAAGGGTTAAATACACCGGTGATATGTAAATATCCGTATTAGCATAATGGTCAGTGAGAGCTTTTGTGAACTCAAGACGCTTTTCTTTTGCATATTCTGTTTCTATTGTGGAAAATGGCATTAGCGGTGTATTTATAATTATTTTTATGTTAGGGTTGTAAGAATGTATACTATTTGTAATTTTGTCAAAGTAGCTTAAAATTTCAGAATAGGTATTATGACCAATAAGATTAATATCGTTAATGCCAAGGCTTATTACAACATATTCTGCATCCTTATAGTTATTGCTTTGCATATAATAAGCAAAGTCAAACTTTCCATTATTTAGAAATGGATTACTAAAGCCGTATTTTGAAGAAACATTACAGTAATCGTATGCAGACCATCCACCTCTACCCTCGTGTTTACTACCCTCGTTTCCACGTGTTCCTAAAAGTGTAACTTGCTCCTTGTTAAACATTTCAACAAAATATTGAGTGTAATAATTTTGGTTTAAAAGACTGTCACCCATAAAAAGTATTGTAGCTTTTTCTTCGATATTACTTGTAAAACTAATTTTTGTTGATGTGACAAATTTGCCATTAAGGAATAAGTTTAAGTTACCTTCGGTGGATGCAGTTATTTTCCCATTATTGGAAAGAATAGTGCCTTTGTCGTCCTTAATTATTATTTGGTCGGCAGAGGGTATATTTCCGTGTAAAAGAGCATTGTTAAAATCTAAAAGAGTTCCTTCCATAATAGGAATAACCGCTGGAAGAACAAACTGTTTATCAGCCATACAGCTATTTAAAATACCCGTTTGGTCAAAGGAAAAACCAGTTAAGTTAGTTTTTGGTAGCTGTATTTGTGAAAGATGAACCATAAAGCGTATTGAAGTGGAATTTTTACCTTCAAAAATTAATTCAGTTGGTTTTGATACAATAAAATCACTTTTTGTGAAAAGACACTTTCCAGTGTATACATTTTGTTTATTATCTTTTATTTCCAACTTAAAGCCATCATTTGTTGGGTAAATTCCGCTGATAAAAAAGTTGGTATTGCCGTTGCTGTTAAAAATATCCACACTTTCTGTAGCAGAAAGGAATCTGTCCATTACTTCATTGCCAGTAGTTGATTTTGCAAAAAGCCGGGTGTTTATTTTAACATCACTATCACCTTTAATACTTGAAATGTTAGAATCGGTATAGCCTATGTTTCCAGTAATGGCAGTATTAAGTGCAGTTTGAATTTCTTTATCAAAGGGTTCAAACTTTGGTGTTGGGCTTACATAATAAAGCTTTACAGGAGTTTTGTTATCATATTGGGTTTTTAAATATTTTTTAAGGTCATCAACGGTTTTTACGTTGCGAACGTTCATAAAACGCATTAAAATATCATCATTTAATAAGGAAATACCATCATAAACATTAGTTTCTTGTGCAGCATATGTATTCACATCAAAGTGAGTGCAATAGCCATTACGTATGCCAAAAGGTTCTATATTTTTACAACTAAAGATAACGGTTTTATTGTTTTGAAAGCTTTTCTTTTTAAATAACTCCCAATCCTCTTCTCCATTAAAGGTTTTAACAGTTACGTTTCTTTCCACACCCCAAACGCCGTCTACATTGGTTATTTTATCGCAATAAAAGTCTGTAATTTTGTATAGCGGAGCGTTAAGGGGTAATTCTATGGTTTTATAAGGTGTGTACAGTTTAATTAGGTTTCCTTCACCTACACCTTTTACGGTAATTGTGTTCCATGGATTTATGTTGTAGCTTGAATTTGCAATAGCGGTTTTAGTTTCACCTTTAATAATAAGGCTCTTAGCGGATGAGCCAAGGGCGTTAGTTGAAAGAGTAATAACCATTGCAGTTACAGCAAATATCATTTTATTTTTCAATTTTATTCCTCCTTTTATAACAACATGACCTATATTTTAACACATTATCCTAAATATTAAAATATAAAGCATATTAAGAATCTTTTAAAATTATTTTGGAACCCAATTTTCTTAACCTGTACAAGTTTTGCATTGGTTTTGTAAGCATACCAAGTAATATTTTTGCATATACATTAGCAAAACAAGTATATTCAGGGGTGTTATTTTTGAAAAATTATATAGAGGAAAGGGCAATAGAGGTTGCAGAATTTATTATTAGTTCTAACGCTACGGTAAGAGAAACGGCAAAACGATTTGGAGTAAGTAAGAGTACTGTACATAAAGATATTACCGATAGGGTAGAAAAGTTAAATCCTCAGCTTGCTAAGGATGTGCGAAAAGTTTTAGAGGTAAATAAGGCAGAACGCCATATTAGAGGCGGACTGGCAACGAAGGAAAAATATTTGCATAAAAGGTAATTGAAGTATAGTAAATAAAGTTGTTAGATTTGATTTAAAAGGATTAGAGTTTATCTTAACACTAAAACCCGCATAACTATGCGGGTTTTAGGTATGTAAATACTATTTATCTTTTCTTAAACACATAAACCAATCTAGGCAGTACTGGTCATCAGATTGGTTTTCCATACGTTCTTTCGCTACACCGCAGGAACCGGCAGTTGGAACAATAACATCATCGCCTGGACGCCAGTTGGCAGGTGTTGCAACGCCATCTTTATCAGTTTTTTGCAAAGCAAGTATAATACGTTTAATCTCATCAAAATTACGGCCTGTTGAAAGAGGATAATAAAGAATAGTACGAATTATAGAATTTGGATCGATAACAAATACTGCACGAACTGCCTGTGTATTTGATTGACCAGGCTGTATCATACCATACTTATTTGCTACATCCATTCGAATATCTTCGATTAGAGGGAAAGTCACTTCAACATTTTTCATGTCTTTATATTCAATTTCCTGAATTCTGCGAAGCCAAGCAATATGGGCATACAAAGAATCAACTGAAAGACCAACAAGTTCTGTATTTAAGGCTCTAAATTCATCAATCATTGAAGCAAAGGTCATAAATTCCGTAGTGCAAACAGGGGTAAAGTCGGCTGGATGGGAAAACAGGATAACCCACTTACCTTTGTAATCGCTAGGGAAGTTAATGTCACCTTGAGTTGTTTTAGCTGTAAATGATGGTGCTTCGTCACCTATTAGTGGCATATTGTAATAGTTTTCTTGTTGCATAATAATCCCTCCTATTAATAAGTTTAGTAGCATTATTAAAACACAAAAAATAAATAAGATAGTGCGTTTTAACAATTCAATTTTAACAATATTGTAAAATAATGTCAATGTATTTATTGCAATGCAAGCTTATTGTTTTAAAGCAGAAGCATTTATGTTGAGTTGAAGTTTCCCTAAATAAATTGCTATTTTATAGGATATAATTTATAATAGGAATATGAAATATTTTACCATATTTCTGTATAAATACATTCAAAAGGAAATTAGATTAGGAAGGGGTAATAACAATGGATAATAAAGTGAGTACATTATTAAATGAACAAATCCAAAAAGAGGTTTACTCTGCATATTTATATCTTGGAATGGCTAACTACTACGAAGATGAAGGTTTGGAAGGCTTTGCTAACTGGTTTTATGTACAAGCCAAAGAAGAAATGGACCACGCAATGTTATTTAGAACCTATCAAATTAACAATGGAATAAAAGTAAAACTTTTAGCAATAGAATCGCCAGAAGACGATTTTAAGGCTTTCGATGAACCGTTAAGAAAGTCCTTAGAGCATGAAAAATTTGTTACTGCTTCAATTGGAAATATTTATGCTGCAGCAATGGAAGTTCAGGATTATAGAACGTTGGAATTTCTTAACTGGTTTATAAAAGAACAGGGAGAAGAAGAAAAAAATACTGGTGATTTAATTAAAAAATTCGAACTTTTTGGACATGATGCCAAAGGGTTATACCAATTAGACCAAGAATTAAAGGCACGTATATATGCCGCACCTTCTTTGGTTTTATAAGAATTAGTTTTTTAGCAATGCAATAAAAACATATATTTAGAAACCCTTACATCTTTAAAAAATTGGTAAGGGTTTTTGCATAATAAAATGTTCAAATATAAAATTTATGTTCAGTTAAAATATGCTAAAATGGCTAGAAATTTTACAATTTATTTGATAATATGTAAAGTAAGAAGTATTACAAATCCTGAATTTTAATATAATTATTTGCCTATGCGAAAGATAAACTATGAGGAGGAGTTATATGAACCATTTTGATGTAGTAATTGTTGGAAGTGGTGCGGGTTTAATGGTGATGGAAGCGGCGTTAAACAGAGGGCTTCGCTGTGCAGTTATTGAAAAAGCCAAATTCGGCGGAACGTGTCTTACAAAAGGTTGCATTCCTTCAAAAATGCTTGTTTATCCCGCAGATTTTATTCGAGAAGTTCAAGCTGCAAACCGAATTGGAATAAAGGTAAGCGAACCTGAATTTGATTGGCAAACTATATCCAACAGAATGTGGGAACAGATTGATTTTAATAAAACTATTGAAAAAAGCTTAAATAAAATTCCCAATTTAACTTTATTTAAAGGAAGTGCAGCATTTACAGGGGCAAACAGCATGGTAATAACTTGTGACGGCAAGGAAGATGAGATTATTTACGGAGACAAGTTCATTATTGCTGCAGGTGCAAGGACTCAAGTTCCTTCTGTAAACGGCTTGGAAAGTGCAGGATATGTAACATCAGAATCTTTTTTTGGCCAGAAATTCCCTAAAAAGCCATGGAAAAGCTTAGCAATACTTGGTGCAGGAACCATTGCGGCAGAATTTGCCCACATATTTTCAGCATTTGGAACCAAGGTGACTGTAATAGCTAGGTCGGAAAGAATATTACGCAAGGAAGAAGAGGAAATTTCCGATTTTGTTGGCAGGCAATTTAAAAGCAGTGGCATTGATGTGCTAACTAATAGCGATATTTTATCGGTATCTTCAGATGGAGAGAGAAAGTATATTGCCACAGAAAATAGAATTACCAAGGAGCAGACAATTGTTGAATGTGAAGAAATTTTTGTGGCTTCTGGTGTTCAATCCAATTCAGATAGTTTAGCCCTTGAAAAGGCTGGGGTAGAAGTGGATAAAAACGGCTGGATTAAGACAAATTCTTACCTTGAAACATCAGCAGAAAATATTTGGGCATTAGGTGATATAAATGGAAAATATCAGCTTAGACATAAGGCGAACTATGAAGCACAGATTTTAACGCAAAATCTTTTTTCGGAAGATAGAAAAAAGGAAGTAAGTTACAATGCCGTTCCTTGGACAATTTTCACGCATCCTCAAGTATCACGCGTGGGAATGACAGAAAAAGAGGTTAAGGAAAAGGGTATCCCTTACAAAGCAGCAAAAAACTACTATTCGGAAATTGTAGGTGGTAGGGCAATGGGTTACAGAAAGTGTGATGATGACAACGGTTTTGTGAAAATGATTATTGGTGAAGATAAAAAAATTCTTGGTGTTCATATTGTTGGGCCACAGTCATCTGTTTTACTGCAACCTTTTGTATTTTTAATGAATCAAGGGTATCAATGCAAAAAGTCCGCTGAAAGTTTTGGTGCTAAGGAAATAGAGACACTAAGAATTATTTGTCCTAATATTGGTACCTATGCCCCAATAAACAACTCTATGATTATTCATCCATCTTTAAATGAGTTAACTGCGTGGGTATTTGAAAAATTTAATTAAAATATATGGAAAAAGCATGGAATGCTAAAGAGTGTGGACAAAGTCTACACTCTTTAAATCAAGTCGACTTGCGACTTGATTTAGCCACTGGTATGATAAAAGTCAGCATTTTCAAATCCGGCTTAAAAGCCTTGAAAATACTGACTTTATTTGCGTGAAGGCGGAAATGAATTCCGCTTTCACTATTTAAAATGGGAACTCTTTGTTCCCAAACCTTCAGCGATTTACTAAAATTTGTAGGGT
>JAQVIB010000027.1 GCA_028695945.1 Lachnospiraceae bacterium | reverse complement strand
AACTCTAAAATAAATTCTGGATTTTTTGCACTTTCAGGCTGAAGAACTGGAATACTGTGCTCCAACGCTTTTTCCTTAACTACAGGAAAAACCATTTTTTTGCCTCTTCCCTTTGGTCTATCTGGCTGGGTAACAACTGCAACAACCTGATGTTTTTCAATTAGCATTTCAAGCGAGCTTACTGCAAAAAGCGGCGTACCCATAAATACTATCTTCATAAAACCCACCTCTTATTCTTCATCTTCCTCTGGAATAGCTTTGTCAATATAAAGAACTCCATCAAGATGGTCAATTTCATGGCAAATTGCACGTGCCATAAGATCTTTACCCTCAACAAATATTTCCTGCCCATTTCGATTTATAGCCCTTGCCTTTGCATATTCAGGTCTATCTACAAGTGCACTCATCCCAGGAATACTTAAACATCCTTCATAGTCTATAACTGAACCCTTTGTTTCAACAATTACAGGGTTTATAAGTTCTACAAGACCATCACCTACATCAATAATAACTACTCTTTTAAGTACTCCTACCTGTGGTGCAGCAAGTCCAACACCATTAGCATCGTACATTGTTTCTGCCATATCATCAAGAAGGGCAATTACGTTAGGCGTAATCTCCTTAACTTCCTTACATGTTTTTCTTAAAATTTCTTCTGTACTTAATCTAATATTCCTTTTAGCCATTTTGTCCTCCTCTTATCACTAAATAGTCAATGTTTTTATTCTACACCAAAAACCACGTTTATACAATACTTTGCCACGGAAGATTAAAAAATGGTCTATTAAAATCCAATTCATACGTGCGAAAAAAATTACATTGTGCACTTAAAAGTAAAAACAGTTTTTTCATCCAAAATACTTGTAGCCGAAATTTCAATTGCGTGCCTTTTAGAAATTTCCTTGGCAATAGCAAGACCAAGTCCCGTCCCCGCAAGATTTTTTTCATCACTGCATTTGTAAAATCTATCGAAAATAAATGGTAAATCCTTAGTAGATATCCCAACACCATAATCGCATACAGTTATTACAATTTCTCGGTCAACTTGCCTTGCCTCAACTTCAATTTTCTGCCCATAATCTGAAAACTTAATGGCATTATCTAAAACAGTTAAAAACATCTGCCTTAATCGACCATTGTCACCCTCTATAATACGCACAACTCCATTATTAACGTAGCTTATTTCAATTTGCTTTTGTATCGCAATGTGCCTTGCAGAACGCACTGCATCGGAAAGTACATCCAAAAGATTTACAGATGTTTTTTCAATAGCATAATCCGTATTTTGAAGACGAGAAAGCTCTAATAAATCATTTACCATTCTCTCTAAATGAATACTCTCCAACAACATTTCTTCATGGTATTCTTTCACCTTCTCAGGATGTGAAATTATACCATCACAAAGGGCCTCTAATGAGCCACGAATCACTGTAACAGGTGTTCTAAGTTCATGAGAAATATTTGAAATGTAATCTTTTCTCATCTGCTCCAATGATTCACTTTCTTCCTTTGCCAATTGTAATCTGTGAGCTAATATATCAATATTTCCAGCAAGAAAACCAATCTCATCATTTTGCACAACTCCTGTTTCTGCTGTATAAACTCCATTAATTAATTGCTGTGTAGTTTTCTGCATATTTTTTAGTGGTTTTGTAAAATTTCTTGAGATAACCACTGCTACAATAATTCCCATAAATAAAGCAATTAAAATACTTACACATAAAATATGATATCCACATTTGACAGATGAGTCAATGTCCGATAAATGCGTACGAAGTATTACTGCTGCCGTAACATTCCTGTTGGAATTATAAACCGGTGCCCCTACAGAAACCCATGGGTCTTCAACAAGATTGCTTGGTCCATCATTAAAAGCAACCTTTCCATTAAATACCTCTGCAACAAGTGTCAGTTCTTCCTCAGGCAATTCCGTATAGGAAACTTTATTCTTTCCAGTTCCAACATCAACAGTTTCTGCTTTTTGGTCTACAATCCAAACCTCGCTCATGGCAATATCATCTATAAGTTTTAAATATGCACCATAGCCGCCTCCCTGACCATACCCATTTGCTTCTTTCTTTGTCTGCATGTAATCCGCTAATGTATTTGCAATGGTAGTTGCACGCTTGGCTAAATCGTCTTTGTGTATTTGTACAGATTGGCGATAAAACATACTAGAAAAAAGCGTTCCAACAATAACTGCAAATAACAATAATATGGATGCAAAATATAAAACCAGACGCTTTGTAATATTAAGCTTCATCTGCAAGCACCTCAAATTTGTAACCCATACCCCATATGGTTGTTAAATTCCATCGTGGATGTTCATATTTATCTATTTTTGCACGTAACCGCTTTATATGGGAATCTACAGTACGGTTATCCCCAAAATAATCAAAACCCCAAACCGTATCCAAAAGGTGTTCTCTGGTGAAAACCATTCCTTTATTGCTAGCCATAACCCACAGCAATTCAATTTCTTTCTTGGTTAATGGCAAAACCTCACCATCAATTGTAGCTACAAAGTTATCCAAAGAAATAGTCAAATTATCATATACCAGTTTCTTCTGTTTTTCTGCATTCTCATTTGTGCGTTCAATGCGACGTAAAATTGCTCGTACTCTTGCCATAACCTCACCAGGTGAAAAAGGCTTTACAATGTAATCATCTGCACCTATGTCTAAGCCCATAATGCGTTCAAAATCTTCACCCCTTGCAGTAACCATAATAACTGGAGTATTAGAACTTCGTCTTATTTCTCTGCACACCTCAAACCCATCTTTTTTAGGCATCATAACATCTAAAAGCACAATGCTAAATTTATTTTTTTCAAATACCTGCAAAGCTTGTTCACCATCGTTTGCAACAAAAACAGTATACCCTTCTTTTTGAGCATATTCCCTTAAAATAGAAACTATCTGTCTATTGTCATCCGCAATCAGAATATTTGGCATATCCGTACCTCCATTATTATTTAATTTATTCTATATTCTTAAAATGTTTTTTCTGTGTTATTTACTATCATTTTAACACAAAAAAATAGGCTAAAAAACATAATTTTGCCATAGTTACAAGTTAAACTACAGTTACAGTAAAACAATTTAAAACCAAAAAGGAGACGATTTTTATGAAATTAAAGAAAAACATTATTGCAATTACCACAGCATCACTTGTAATTTTAGCAACATCCGTTACTGCATTTGCAACAACTGCCTATACTACTCCAGCAGATGTGCTTGCAGAAATAACAGGCAGTACCGTTGAAAGCATTGTTGAACAAAAAGCTGAAACAGGCAAAACATACGGTTCTATGGCAGCTGAAGCTGGAAAGCTTGATGAGTTTAAAACTGCTAGTTTAGAAGCAAAAAAAGAAAGCCTTTATGCACAGGTTGCAGATGGCACAATCACTCAAGAAAATGCAGACAAAATTATTAAGGCAATTGAAGAAAACCAAGCAACCTGCGATGGCACACAGTCACAAGCAATAGGTAAAAATACAGGTGCAAAATTTGGTTCAAACGGTGCATGTGACGGTACTAATTGTGCTAATGGTAGCTCGGGAAAAGGGAAAAATATGGGCAATAGCCGTTTAGGAACAGGCGGAAAAGGCTTACAAAAAGGTTCTTGTTACACTGCAAAGTAAGATACCATTCTAATAAAAAAATCACTAACTTCATTTCACAGTTAGTGATTTTTTGCTATTATTTATTTTCTATAAACTTTTCATTATTTACATTTATTATAATTATTTTCTGCCCTTTCCCAATTCACAACATTAAACCAATTATCAATATATTCTTTTCTTAAATTATAGTTTTTCAAGTAATAAGCATGTTCCCAAACGTCAACAGTCAAAATCGGACACATTCCTAACTCTATGGGACTATTTTGGTTCGGTGTAGTAATTATTTTTAGTTTCCCATTGTCTTTTACAAGCCATGCATAACCAGAACCAAAGACCGACGTTGCTGCCTTACTAAATTCATCTTTAAATTTTTCAAAGCTGCCAAACTCATTATTTATGGCTTGTAATAAATTTCCAACTGGTAACTTTAATTGGGAATTTGCCATACCTTCGAAGTAGAACCAATGGTTGTATACGCCACCTGCATTGTTTCTAATAGGAACACTTATATCGTCTGGTAACCTATCTGCATTATAAATCAATTGTTCTAATGACATGTTCTGGAAACGAGAATTTTCTAATGTTTTATTTAGGTTATCTACATAGGTCTGTAAGTGCTTATCATGATGCAGTTTCATGGTCTTGGTGTCAATATACGGCTCCAACGCATCATATGCATATGGCAAAGGAGGATTTTCAAATGGATAATACTTTTTCATAGTTTAAACCTCTTTATTTCAATTTATTTATACTTTATGCTAATACAGTATCACTTGATAGTACACATATAGTATTTTCTATACTTTTCAAAATAGATTGTGTAATATTTATTCATACTAATCAAATATTTCCAACAAACTATTTAAAATAGGTCTTAATTTTTGTTCCTGTAAACTTAGCTTTGCTTTTGCAACTACATTTTCAACACGGCGAATACAAATACTTCTGTCATACGGTTTTGCTATAAAATCTGAAGCACCAAACGCCAAAGATTTTGATTCACTATTTTCACCTGCTTGTGAAGTAACAATAACAGGAATATTATGTGTGTTTTCATTCTTTCTCATTTCACATAATACCTGAAACCCATCGACCACAGGCATAATCAAGTCCAAAAGAACAATTTCAATTTCCTCGAAGTGCTCATTTAGATATTCAAGTGCTACAGCACCATTATCGGCTTCAACCACTGTATACTTCTCCTTAAATGTTTCAACCAAAACAGCCCTGTTAATTTCAACATCATCAACAATTAGCATTGTTTTCTTTTCACCTTTAGCAATGTTTACCTCTATCCTTCCCGTATCAAAATATACCTTTGTAGAAACTTCCTCATCATCCACTTGCGAACTTTTTAATAGTTCTTCAAAATCCTCACTTGCCATAGGTTTCGCGTAATAATATCCCTGAACATAAGTGCAGTCCATATTTCTTAACCGCTGAACCTGCTCATATGTCTCTACGCCCTCTGCTACAACAAGCAAATCCAACCATTTTGCAAGACTAATAATAAAGCTTAGTATATTTTTATTATTTCTTTCATGGGAATCATTTTGGATAAACTTCATATCAAGCTTAAGAATGTCAATTGGAAGTTCATTAAGCATATTCAGTGATGAGTATCCTGATCCAAAATCATCCATTTCAATTACAAAGCCAAGACTTTTTAAATTTTCTACAGCATTAATAATTTGTTTTGGATTTTCAGTATAAGATGTTTCAGTTATTTCCAAATGCAACTCTTCAGGTGTTAAACCATGCTTAGAAACAGTTTCCATTAATATGTCTGCCAGTACAGGATTATATATATCAGTTCTTGAAACATTTACCGATATTGGAACTGTTTTATACCCCTTATCTCTCCAATCACGGATTTTTTTACAGGTATTGTCCCATACATATCTATCCAAATCAGTAATAAATCCATTTTTTTCGAATAGAGGTATAAAACTTGTAGGTTGCATAACCCCTTTTTGAGGATGAACCCACCGAACCAATGCTTCTGCACCCGCAATTTTATCGTTATGTAAATTGTATTTTGGCTGGAAATAAACTTGAAACTGCTTCATTTCAAGTGCTAGCTTCATTTCAGAAGTAATCTTCTGTTCCTCTTGAAGCCTGCTTCCTATCTCCTCGTTATAGAAGGAATATAATACATCATATTTACCTTTTATAGACTCAACAGCAAACTTAGCTCTATCACACATAGCACGTATTGTTAATTTTAATCCACTTGGTTGATAAATTCCAAACTTAACTACAATTTTCATACTAAGCGGATAAGATGATAACGCTTCGTTTACTACATTCACCATCTCAACTTCATAGTTTTGACCAAAACAAGGAAGTATTCCAACAAAAACATCACCGCCAAGACGACCTGCGTATCCACCTTTAGAAAGAATGATTTTTTTAAACGAGTCTGCAACAAAACATAATAATCGATCACCTTCTAGCTCTCCATACGTATCATTTACCAATTTAAAATTTTCTATATCCATACAAACAACGTCATACTGTTTATATGGTTTTTTTTCCAATAGGTCTCTGGCCCTTGAATGAAATACTTCCTTTGTATATAGGCCTGTTAACATATCTCTTTCGATATTATTAAATAATCTCGTTGAGTCTCTCATATTAATAATTTGGTCAACGCGGTATTTAATAATCTTTGGTTTATAAGGTTTTGTAAAAAAATCAACCGCTCCAAATGAAAGTGCTTTAACGACATCAATGTCACTATTATTTTGTGCAATAACAACAACAGGAATTGTTTGCAATTCTCCTTCACTTTTGCATTTTTTCAAAAAAGAGTAGCCATCAATAACCAATAAAACAATGTCAAACAGAACTAAAGAAATATTTTTTTTCTTCTCATTTAATATATCAAAAGCCTGACCTTCACTTTCTGCACCTAGCACTTCATATTCATCGTTCAAAATTCTGCAGAGTATTTTTCTGTTAGTTGCATTTTCTTCAACCACTAAAATTGTCTTTTTCTCTGCCATAGATTATCCTCCAAATCTCCATCTTTAATTATCTTTCAAGATGAAATCTTAAAATCCTCATTAAAACGGTAAATCATGTTTGCATGTCACAGTCTGGATATCTGTTATTCATATTAACGAAAGTTCACAAAATGATCTAATAAATTTACAAATCTTATATTTATCAAAATAGAAATATTTAACTATTACGATAAATGATACCATTTAGTAGAAAAATAATCAAGAGCCTATGTTTATTGATGATTTTTGTCTAATTTATCTTTTCAATACAAGGTGAACCTAATTTTTGTTCATAACTAAATGTTATCAACTTGTACTTCTGAAAATAAAAAAGGACTGAGCCCTGGCAGATATAATAATCCACTAGTGCACAGCCCTTTTTAAGCTCTCAATTATTAAAAATGAAAATCTTCAATCCTTAGCGTTAATTATTGCATTGCCTTTGCAACTTCATCAGCAAAATTTTCTTCTTTTTTCTCAATGCCTTCGCCTGTTTCGAAGCGAACAAAACGTGTAATAGAAATAGGAGCACCTACAACTTTAGCTACAGACTCAATATACTGTTTAACAGTCATATCTGATTCTTTAACATAAGCCTGTTCAATAAGACAGAACTCTTTTAGTTCTTTTGCAAGTCTGCCAACAATCATCTTTTCTACAATGTTTTCTGGCTTATTTGCATTTTTAGGGTCTTCCATAGCCTGTTTTGTAAGAATTTCTTTCTCATGATCTACAAATTCCTGAGGCACATTTTCAGATGCAACGAATTTTGGATTTAACGCTGCAATCTGCATTGCAAGGTTTTTGCCAAGTTCAACCAACTCATCTGATTCATTAGCACATGAAAGTTCAATTAAAACACCAATTCTGCCTGCACCATGAACATAAGATACAAGCTTACCACTCTGTGCTTTTTCAAATTTCTCAAAACGTCTAATTTTTAAGTTTTCACCAATTACAGCAATTTTCTGGCTAAGTGCATCGGCTAGAGTTATGCTTGAGTCAAATTTCCAAGCTTCTGTAAGTAACGCATCTGCATCAGTAGCTTTAGATTCAATAACCTGCTGTGCAACCTGGCCTACATATTCCTGGAAAATAGGATTTTTAGCAACGAAGTCTGTTTCTGAGTTAACCTCAACCAAAACACCTGTTTTGTTGTCATCTGCAACCAAAGCAGTAACAACACCTTCAGCCGCAATACGACCAGCTTTTTTCTGTGAAGCTGCTAAGCCTTTTTCTCTTAAATATTCAACAGCAGCTTCCATGTTGCCGTCTGTTTCTGCTAAAGCTTTCTTACAGTCAAGCATACCAACGCCTGTAGTTTCTCTTAATTCTTTAACCATTGCAGCAGTAATAGCCATAATTTTTATCCTCCTGTATTTTAAAATTTAATCATTCCACAATCTAAAAACAGCCCCAGCCCCTAAACCGTAGGCTGAAGCTGATGAATTACAAATATAAATATCAAAATGCAATACCACACATTTCATCATATGCAGTTCGCAAATTTAATTATTTAAAAATTAAGCCTCTGTTGTTTGTGCAGGTACTTCTTCCTGTTCACCCTGTTTTGCTTCAATAACAGCATCAGCCATTTTGCCTGCAATAAGTTTAACGGCACGTATAGCATCGTCATTACCAGGAATAACATAATCAACTTCTTCTGGGTCACAGTTTGTATCTACAATAGCAACTACAGGAATTCCAAGTGAATGTGCTTCTTGAATAGCAATTCTTTCTTTTCTTGGGTCAACAACAAACATAACCTCTGGAATTTTTTTCATTTCTTTAATACCACCAAGGTTTTTTTCAAGCTTATCCATCTCGTGAAGTAAGTTTGCAACTTCCTTTTTAGGTAATACTTCAAAAACACCGTCTTCCTGCATTTTTTCAAGTGTTTTAAGTCTTGCAATTCTTGTTTTAATTGTTTCAAAGTTTGTAAGCATACCACCTAACCATCTCTGGTTAACAAAGTACATGCCACATCTTAAAGCCTCTTCTTTTATAGAATCCTGAGCCTGTTTTTTTGTACCAACAAAAAGAATTTCGCCGCCGTTTGCAATAGCATCAGATACTGCATAGTAAGCTTCGTCTACCTTCTTAACTGTTTTCTGAAGGTCAATAATGTAAATACCATTTCTTTCTGCGAAGATATAAGGAGCCATTTTAGGGTTCCATCTTCTTGTCTGGTGTCCAAAATGTACACCTGCTTCTAATAACTGTTTCATTGAAATAACGCTCATTGTATTTCCTCCTATTAGGTTAATCCTCCCCATTAATTTAACAATACGACCACTAAAATGGCACCTGCATTGCATATAGTAATAGGTGTGTTTTCAGTAACGCTTGGTATTATATCACAGTTTATTGCTTATAACAATAGTTTTTATTACAATTTTATAATTTTTACATTAATAATGAGGCAGAATCAATGCTCTGCCTCATTTCATATAATTTGCTTAATTCTTCTAAATTACATTTCTACAATTACGGTTGTACCCATACCACCGCCAATGCAAAGTGTTGCTAAACCATATTTTGATTTTCTCTTTATCATTTCATAAAGAAGAGTTACAAGAATACGTGCACCTGATGCACCTACAGGATGACCAAGAGCAATTGCACCACCATTAACATTTACTTTTTCCATATCAAAACCAAGAGCTTTTGCTACTGCAATACTTTGTGCAGCAAAAGCCTCGTTGCTCTCTATAAGATCCATGTCTTCAATTTTAAGACCAGCTTTGTCCAGTGCCTTCTGTGAAGCATAAATTGGTCCAACACCCATAATGCTTGGATCTACACCAGCTGAAGCATAAGATTTAATTTTTGCCAATGGTTTTACGCCAAGTTCCTTAGCCTTTTCTGCACTCATAAGAATAAGGACAGCAGCACCATCGTTTATGCCCGATGCATTACCTGCAGTTACTGTTCCACCTTCTTTAAAAGCTGGTTTTAGCTTTTGAAGCTTTTCAATTGTTGAACCATGTTTTGGATGCTCATCTTCTGTTACAATTATTTCGCCTTTTCTTGTTTTTACAGTTACAGGAACAATTTCATCTTTAAATCTTCCGCTTTTCTGTGCTGCTTCTGCTCTTGTTTGGCTTCTTAAGGCAAATTCATCCTGCATTTCTCTTGTTACGCCATATTTTTCAGCCACGTTTTCAGCTGTAATACCCATGTGATATTTGTGAAATGCATCTGTAAGAGCATCTCTTACCATAGAATCAACTACTTTGCCATCATTCATTCTGTATCCACCACGAGCTTTTTCAAGTAAATAAGGAGCTTGTGTCATGTTTTCCGTACCACCGCAGATAATAACATCTGCATCGCCACACATAATTGCCTGACTTGCCATAGCAACTGAACGAAGACCTGAACCGCAAATCATATTGATTGCAAGAGCTGGTTTCTCAACTGGAATGCCAGCATTAACTGCCGCCTGACGCGCAACACCTTGATATGATCCTGCCTGAAGTACACAACCAAGTAAAGTTTCATCAACATCATCTGGTTTAATATTTGCTCTGTTTAAAGCCTCTTTAATGGCAACAGTTGCTAAATCTGCTGCTGAAACATCTGAAAACGCTCCACTTAACGTACCAATTAGTGTTCTAACCGCGCTTGCAATAATTACTTCCTTCATTTTAATTACCTCCGATTATGTTTTGTTTATCTGTTAATAAAGTTTGGTGTTCTTTTTTCAACAAAGGCCGTCATGCCTTCCTTCTGGTCTGCTGTCGCAAAACAAAGTCCAAAAAGATTTTTTTCATAGTCTATGGCACTGTCCATATCAAGCTGAATACCTCTATTAATAGCTTCTTTCCCATAAGAAACGGCAATTGAAGCATTTTTAATAATTTTTTTAGCCATTTTATATGCTTCGTCCATAATCATGCCTTCATCAGCAATTTTGTTCACAAGACCTATTCTGTATGATTCTTCAGCATTTATTCTTTCAGCGGTAAGCACCATTTCTTTTGCACGGGTAAGACCAACAAGACGTGTTAAACGCTGAGTTCCCGAAAAGCCAGGAATAATACCAAGACTTGTTTCAGGAAGACCAAATTGGGTATGTTTATCAGCAATTCTAAGGTCACATGCCATTGCAAGCTCACAACCACCGCCTAAAGCATATCCATTAACAGCTGCAATAAAAACTTTGTCAAGTGATTCCATTCTTCTTAAAACACAAGTAATGTGTTTTGCAAATTCCTTGGCACCCTGTGCATCTAAATCTTTCATAAAAGAAATATCCGCTCCTGCCGCAAACGCTCTTCCTTCCCCTGTAATAATTACTACGCGTACTTCATCATCCGCTTCTAAATCGTCAAGTACAGAATTCAGCTCAACAAATACAGAATGGGTAAGTGCATTAAGTACCTTTGGCTTATTTATTTTAATTAAACAAATTTTGCCCTGTTTCTCACATAAAATTTCTTTTAAGTCTGTCATATCAATTTCCTCCCCAATTTGAAAATTGCTATCATAATCTGCTTTTTAAAATTACCTTTATTTGCTATAGTCATAGAAGCCAGTTCCAGCTTTTCTTCCAAGTTTACCTGCTCTTACCATTTTCTTTAAAAGTGGTGCAGGTCTATATTTATCATCACCTGTTTCTTCAACCATAACATCCATAATATGTAAAATTGTATCATTACCAATAAGGTCGGAAAGTGCTAAAGGTCCCATTGGGTGGTTTGCACCAAGTTGCATAGCTTTGTCAATATCCTCAACGCTTGCAATTCCTTCTGAAAGAGTAAATATTGCTTCGTTAATCATAGGAATAAGAAGTCTGTTAACAACAAATCCTGGTCCTTCATGCACTTCTATAGGGTCTTTACCCAATGTTTTTGATAACTCAAAAACTGCATTAAATGTTTCATCTGAGGTTTCATATCCTCTTATTACTTCAACCAATTTCATAACAGTTGCCGGATTAAAGTAATGCATACCTATAAATTTGTCTGTACGATTTGTAGCTGAAGCAATTTCTGTAATTGATATTGAAGATGTATTTGTGGCAAAGATAGTTTTCGCGTCACATATTTCATCAAGCTCTTTAAAAACTGATTTTTTAACATTTACGTTTTCAACTATAGCTTCAATTATTATATCACAGTCCTTAAGTTCAGTTGTGGCTGTTGTGGTAAAAATCTTTGAAACGATATTATTCTTAACCTCTTCAGTCATTTTACCTTTTTGAACCATTTTATTTAGGCCGCTATTAAGTTTTTCCATGCTTTTTGCAAGTATTTCATCAGTCATGTCCCTAACCATAACTTCAATACCCGCTCTTGCAAATAGCTGAGCAATATCCATTCCCATTTGTCCTGCACCAATAATGCCTGCTTTTTTCATTATAACTCCTCCAATTATAAATATGTTAATATTAAATCTATATTTTGTGGTAAACAAATTGATACATTAATTATATTGCTCACTGTGTATTTTTTCAACTATTGATATATAATAAACGAATAATAATTTTAAAAGTGTAAAAATACAAGCCAAATACAACGATTTTTTCATAGTTTTAATACACTACATTATTATTTTAATGCGTTATTTCAACATTCGTATATATCTATGAAAAATCTTGACTGATTTTTTTCATTTTGAAATGAATGCACAAAATTAAAAAGCAGTGAAAAATTTCACTACTTTTTTTTTGGGAATTTGATTTAAAATAACTTATTCTCTTTTATAAAGTAAACTACTCCTCTGTCTGAACTTTTTCCTTTACAAAACCACATTTTTCATTTGTGCAAACAATTTTTGTATTTTTTGTACCCTTTTCTACCATATAGCTTCCACACTGAGGGCATTTTTCATCAACTGGTTTGTTCCAGCTTACAAAAGTACAATCGTCTGGATTATGTTCGCAACCATAATATTTTCTACCTTTTTTTGTTTTCTTTATAAGAATTTTTCCACCACATTCAGGGCATGAAACTCCAGCATCCTCAAAAAACGGCTTTGCATTGGAACATTCTGGAAATCCAGGGCATGCAAGGAATTTTCCATAACGTCCATACTTAATAACCATGTTACGACCGCATTTTTCACATATTACATCAGTTACTTCATCTTTAATCTCAATTTTACTTAGCTTGTCCTCGGCGTTTTTCATATCATGTTCGAACACTGGGTAGAAACGTCGAATAATGTCTTTCCATTCAATGTTTCCTTCTTCTACACAGTCAAGGTCCTCCTCCATCTGTGCAGTAAAGTCTATGTTAACAATGTTGGCAAAGTAATTTTTCATTATGTCCGTAATAACCTCGCCAAGTTCTGTAGGATAAAACATTTTCTTTTCTTTTATTACATAGTTACGGGCAAGTATAGTTGCAATGGTAGGTGCATAGGTACTTGGCCTACCAACCCCAATTTCCTCCAACATTTTAATAAGTGAGGCATCTGTAAACCTTGCAGGTGGCTGTGTAAAGTGCTGTAACGGGTCTATTTCTTTAGCGGTAACAACATCGCCCTCTTCTAGTACAAGCATTTTACTGCTTTCTTTTTCTTCTTCAACCTTGTCATAAACTTCAAGGAATCCCTTAAACTTTAACATTGAACCTGATGATTTA
>JAQVIB010000210.1 GCA_028695945.1 Lachnospiraceae bacterium | reverse complement strand
GAACATGAGCAAAAAATTATGGTATACGACCTTGGTGGTGGTACATTCGACGTTTCTGTTATTGAAATTGGTGACGGTGTTATTGAAGTTTTAGCAACAAGCGGTAATAATAGACTTGGTGGTGATGACTTCGACCAGCGAGTTATTAACTTCCTCGTACAAGAATTTAAAAAAGCAGAAAACATGGATTTAAGCACCGACAAAATGGCAATGCAAAGATTGAAAGAAGCAGCTGAAAAAGCAAAAAAAGACCTTTCAACAGTTACAAGCACAAATATTAACCTTCCTTTCATTACAATGAATCAGGATGGACCAAAACACCTTGATGTAACACTTACAAGAGCTAAATTCGATGAAATTACAGCAGACCTTGTAGATGCTACAATGGAACCTGTTAGAACAGCATTAAGTGATGCTGGTTTACAGGCAAACGAGCTTGACAAAGTACTTCTTGTTGGTGGTTCAACACGTATTATTGCAGTTCAGGAAGCAGTTAAGAAAATAACAGGCAAAGAGCCTTTTAAAGGAATTAACCCAGACGAATGTGTTGCAGTTGGTGCAGCTATTCAGGGTGGTAAAATGAGTGGTGAAGCTGGTGCAGGTGATATTATGCTTGTAGACGTAACCCCTCTTTCACTTAGCATTGAAACAATGGGTGGTGTCGCAACAAAAATTGTTGAAAAGAATACAGCTATTCCTACAAACAAAAAACAGGTATTCTCAACAGCGGCAGATAACCAAACAGCTGTTGATATTAGAGTAGTACAGGGTGAACGACCACTTGCAAAAGACAACAAAGAATTAGGTATGTTCCGCCTTGATGGTATTGCACCTGCAAGACGTGGTGTGCCTCAAATTGAAGTAACATTTGATATTGATGCAAACGGTATTGTTCATGTATCTGCTAAAGACCTTGGAACAGGTAAGGAACAGACTATTACAATTACAGCAAGTACAAACCTTAGCGATGAAGAAATTGACAAAGCTGTGAGAGAAGCAGAACAGTTTGCAGAAGCTGATAAAAAACGTAAAGAAGCAATTGATGCTAAAAATGAAGCAGACTCACTTATCTTCCAGACAGAAAAAACAATTACCGACCTTGAAGGAAAAATTGATGACAGTGAAAAAGCGGCAGTAGAAGCTGAACTTTCAAAGTTAAAGTCCCTTGCAGAAGGTATGAATGCTGATACAATGACAGATGCTGATGTAACAAGCCTTAAAGAAGCAACTGAGGCACTTACACAGGAATTCTATAAAATTTCTGAAAAGCTTTACCAGCAGAACCAAGCACAAGGCGGTGAAGCACCTCAGGGCAATCCTGATGTTGTAGACGGCGACGCAAAAGAGATGTAATATATAAAGACCGTGGTGGTGTTGTACCCACTGCCCCTTCTAAGGTAGTTGGGACAGCATCACCAAGGTCTTGTTTTTTGATTATATGTATAAGGGCGGTGACTAAGTTTGGCAGATAAAAGAGATTTTTATGATGTGCTTGGAATAAAGAAAGGTGCATCAGAAAGTGAAATTAAAAAAGCATATCGTCAGATGGCAAAAAAATATCATCCTGACAATAACCCTGGGGATAAATCCGCAGAAGAAAAGATGAAAGAAGTTAATGAGGCGTACGAGGTACTTAGTGATGCAAATAAACGTTCAAACTATGACCAGTTTGGACATGCAGCTTTTGAACAAGGTGGTGCTGGCGGCGGTGGCTTTTATGGCGGCGGCATGGACTTTGACATGGGTGACATATTCAATATGTTCGGCTTCGGCAGTGGCAGTACTTCAAGGCGAAATGGTCCGCAGAGAGGCTCTGATATTGGTGTAACAATACAAATAAGCTTTGAAGAGGCTATTTTTGGCACAACAAAGGAAATTTCTATTAATGTAACGGATAAATGCGATACCTGTAATGGTACAGGAGCAAAAGCAGGTACTCATGCAGAAACCTGTAAAAGATGTAACGGAACTGGTCAGGAACGTGTTGTGCAACAATCTATATTTGGCTCTATGACAAGCGTTCGCACATGTTCAGCTTGCGGCGGCACTGGAAAGACTATAAAAGACCCATGCCCAACATGTAAAGGCAAAGGAAGAGTTAAAAAGGCTAAAAAGTTTGAGGTAAATATTCCAAAAGGTATAGACCACGGTCAAACTATTCGTTTGTCTGGCAAAGGCGAAGCTGGCATAAATGGCGGTAGCTATGGCGACCTTATGGTAACCGTATATGTTCAGCCAGATAGGTATTTTGTGCGTAAGGGAATGGACATCTACTGTGATGTACCTATTACATTTGTTCAGGCAGCTTTGGGTGATGAAATTACAATAAAAACCATAGACGGCGAACAAAAATATACAATCAAACCAGGAACGCAACCTGAAACCGTGGCAACAATACGTGGCGTAGGCGTTCCAAACCTTAGGAACACTGCACAGCGAGGAAACCAGATTATAACATTAAAAGTTAAAATCCCTACCGACCTTACAATCAGACAAAAAGACATTTTAAAAGAATTCTATAACCCAAATGCTAGTGATGTAGAGAAAAAAGGATTTTGGGATAAAGTGAAAGAAAAGCTTGAAGACTAGTTCAAAAATCGTGATTACAATCATTTATTAGACTATATAAAAAACTGTAATTTTCAAAACCTTTCGGAAAATTTGAAAATTACAGTTTTTTTAGTTTTACCAGTTTAAAGTTTGCAAATATTGAGAATATATAATTATCAGTTTATTATAAATTTTTCAAAAACAAAGTTGCTTACATCAATACCTTTATCCGTTAGTGCAAGCCTGTCATTGTTTATATACAAAAGTTTTTGGTTAACAAGATATTCTACACTGTCTTTAAAAATATCCATAACTTCTGAATTAAAGCGTTTTCTAAATTCAATTATGCTTATACCCTCATTCATCCTAAGACCCATAAACATGAATTCTTCCATCTTTTCTTCATTGGTTAATATTTCAATATCTTCTCTAAGCTTAATTACATTTCCCTTGGCACCAATATAGTCTGCAACAGAATAAGTATTGTGAAAACGCTGGCCACGAATATAGGAATGAGCT
>JAQVIB010000026.1 GCA_028695945.1 Lachnospiraceae bacterium | reverse complement strand
AAATTGAACTCCTGACTGTGTTGTATAAACCTCCATACCAACCCTTGTTTTATCCTCGGTTACTTTTGCACAAAGGCAGAAATCATTTCCATTCTTATCCAAAACAAAATTATGGTCATATCCACAAACATTTTTAAGCTGAATGTTATTTTCATCAATGTCTTTGCCTATTTTTTTAGCAACAGTGAAATCCATTGGTGTTTGGTTAACATCTGCTATAACCCCTGTAGGTAAACAGTTTTCATCGTTTTCAGTGTATTTTGAAGCTAAAATCTGCATATTGTGGTTATAAATATTCCCGTTATTATTACCTGCCAAGTTAAAATAACAATGGTTTGAAAGGTTTACAATGGTATCCTCATCACCTTGTGCACTATAATTTATAGTAAATTCATTCTCGTCATTAAGGGTGTATTTCACCAAAACCTGAAGATTCCCGGGATATCCTTCTTCACCATCCGCACTAAAATAAGACATCCAAAGTTCTCCATTTTGTTCCTCTGCATTCCAAATTTGCTTATCAAAACCCTTATTTCCACCATGAAGATGGTTTGGCCCATTGTTACAGCATACCCTAAAAATTCTTCCATTTATGTTAAATTTCCCATTGCCTATACGGTTTGCAACACGCCCAACAATAGCACCCATATAGTTATTCTGTTTTTCATAATCTTCTATAGAATCGTACCCTAGCACCACATCTAAATTTCCATTTAAACGCAAACTACGCACTGCCGCACCATATGTGATTATATCCACCTGTGTGTTTACCTTGTTTTTAAGGGTATACATATATACTTGTTCGCCTTTTCCAGTTTCTCCAAAGGAAGTTTTTGTTATGTAAGCCATATAATTACCTCCTACAATAGCTGTCTTGCCGCACCATATATACCTGCATCGTTCCCCAGAGTTGCCAACTTAATTGGTGTATTTTTTGTAGCATGAAAAGCATACATACGATAATATTTTTCTATTGCATTTAAAACAATATCTCCTGCCTTGGATACTCCTCCACCAATTAAAATAACTTGTGGGTCTACCATACAAGTTGCCGCACCAAGAGCAAGCCCAAGTGTTTTTCCCATAATATCTACAACCTGCAAAGCAACAGCGTCACCTTTTTTTGCTTCATCTACAATTGCTTTTGCTGTTAAATGCTTTGTTATATCAATGGAAGACTTTTCTTTTCCCTCTTCAATAAGTTTTTTTGCCATCCTAACCATGCCAGTAGCAGATGCATATTGCTCTACACAGCCTTGCTTGCCGCAATTACAGCTGGCCTCTTCATCTACATTTACTGTTATATGCCCTATTTCGCCGCCGCTTCCGTTTTCACCAGTAACTACTTTTTTGTCTACAATAACGCCACCGCCTATTCCTGTGCCAAGAGTTATGAACACAAGACTGCTGCAACCCATTGCACAGCCTTTCCACATTTCTCCAAGAGCAGCAACGTTGGCATCATTTGCAGCCTTAATAGGCATATTCAAAAGCTCACTCAAACAATCAACAATAGAAAAAGTACCCCAACCAAGGTTTACACAGCGGTGTACAACGCCCTTTTCATCAACTGGTCCAGGCACACCAATACCAACG
This sequence comes from Lachnospiraceae bacterium, assembly GCA_028695945.1. Classification (GTDB taxonomy): domain Bacteria; phylum Bacillota; class Clostridia; order Lachnospirales; family Anaerotignaceae; genus UBA8514. Next base: position 11,800 of record JAQVIB010000026.1, on the reverse strand, counting down.
CCTATCATTTCTTCCTCTGCAATGCCTTTTTCTGCCATCTTTTCTTTTAACGCCTTTGCAATATCTGGCAGAATTTCATTGCCACCATTTTTTACATTAGTTGGTATTTCCCACTTTTCAACTAGGTATCCATCCTTTTTAAATAAACCTATTTTAATGCCAGTACCACCAACATCCACACCAAATAAATATATTTTATCCTTCATTTTTCACCTAACCTTTTGCCACCGCATAATGTAACAAATCTCTCAAATGCCACTTTCCCCTGTTGGGTACGTTTGTAAACTCCTGCGTCCTCTAAAACCTTGGCAAAAACAAGCCCCACCTCATTTTTTATAATGCTATCAAGCTTGTCCTCTGAAATTTTATCATATCTCTTTAAAAAGTCAGTTGCCCATTGGGCATGTTTTGCAATAGAATCATCTGCAAATAAATCTTTACCGTTTAATATTGCCGTTTTAAGCTGGGTAAGCTCGCCTTTTAAACGTGCTGGCAGTACCGCAAGACCCATAACCTCAATAAGCCCAATGTTTTCCTTCTTTATGTGATGAAGCTCCGAATGAGGATGATAAACACCTAATGGATGCTCTTTGGTAGTAATATTATTTCTAAGTACTAAGTCCATCTCAAATTTTCCATCACGCATACGTGCAATAGGAGTTATTGTGTTGTGAGGTTCACCATTTGTTTGTGCATAAATAAAAGCACTTTCATCAGTGTAGCCACGCCATTTGTTAAGAATAAATTCTGCCATAGAAATAAGCTTTTTGTCATCTTCATGTCTAATGCGAATAACAGACATCGGCCAGTTTACAATACCAGCTTCAACTTCCTCAAAGCCTTGAATTTCATACCTTGTTTCTACTTTTGCTTTTTCCATTGCAAAAGTGTAACGTCCGCCTTGAAAATGGTCATGTGCCAAAATTGAACCACCTACAATGGGCAGATCTGCATTAGAGCCAATAAAATAATGTGGAAACAGCTTAATAAAATCGAACATCTTTTCAAAAGCAATTCTATCTATTTTCATAGGAATATGCTCACTGTTAAAAGCTATACAATGCTCGTTGTAATAAACATATGGTGAATACTGAAGAAACCACTCTTGTGATGCCATTTTAATAGGTATTAAACGGTGATTTTGTCTTGCAGGGTGATTTACCCTTCCGCTATAACCCTCATTTTCACGGCAAAGCAAACATTTAGGATATCCGCTTTGAGGTGCATTTTTAGCCGCGGCAATTGCAACTGGGTCTTTTTCTGGCTTAGATAAATTTATGGTTATATCCAACTCACCATACTGGGTTTGGGTTATCCATTTAACGTCCTTTAAAATTCGGTAACGACGTATATAGTCCGTATTCTGGCTAAAGTCGTAATACCAATCTGTCGCTATTTTGGGGTCTTTTTGGTACAATAAGTTGAACTTTTTTATAATGGTGCTTGGAAGTGGCGTAATAATACCCATCAACTTTGTATCCAATAAATCACGGTATACAATGCTGTTTTCTATAACACCACGGTTACATGCGTCGTTTAAAATAGTATTTAAAATTTCTTCCAAATCCGCCTTAGGAATATCCCCATTAGAAGGTATAAATTCTGTAAGCCCAAGTGCCTCAAGCAATTGGTTTGTTAAAAAACATATGTCCTCTTTTTCTATAAGACCCTTTTCAACGCCATAGTTAATAAGCTGTTCTATTGCTGTGTAAACCAATTAACACACCTCCTGTGTTAATACCCTGTTGGATGATTTTTATGCCAATTCCATGCAGATGAAATAATTTCTTCCAAGCTTTCGTGCTTTGGTTGCCACCCTAAAACCGTTTTTGCTTTTTCACTAGAGGCAATAAGCTGTGCAGGGTCACCATCACGCCTTGGTGTTTCCTGTGCAGGAATTGGATGATTTGTAACTCTGCGTGCCGTCTCAATAACCTCTTTTACCGTAAACCCTACACCGTTGCCAAGGTTAAATATATCGCTCTTACCACCTTTTTCAAGATATTCCACTGCCAAAATATGTGCCTGTGCAAGGTCAGTTACATGTATATAGTCACGCACGCAAGTGCCGTCCTTTGTTGGGTAATCTGTGCCGTAAATGCTTATAGCCTCTCGCTTGCCGTTTGGAACTTGTAAAATAAGTGGAATAAGATGGCTTTCAGGATTATGTGCCTCTCCTATTTCTCCGCTTTCATCTGCACCGCAAGCATTAAAATACCTAAGGGAAACAAATCTAAGCCCATGGGCATTGCCAGTCCATTTAAACATTTTTTCCATAGAAAGCTTGGTTTCACCATATGGATTTGTTGGTTCAGTACGGTCAGTTTCCAAAATAGGAACCCTTTCAGGCTCTCCATAAGTTGCGGCTGTAGATGAAAATACAATTTTATCTATACCGTTTGCCACCATGCTATCCAAAAGCACCTTTGTTCCACAAAGATTATTAGTATAATATTTAAGTGGATTTGTAACACTTTCACCCACCAAGGAATACGCCGCAAAATGAATAACAGCGTCTATGTTTTCTTTGCTAAACAGCGTATCTAAAAACTGCCTGTCACTAATATCGCCTTCATAAAATCTAGCCTTTGGATGAACTGCACTACGATAGCCTGTTGCCAAATTATCTACCACCACCACGTCAGTTCCCTTTTCACATAAAGCACGCACTGTATGAGAGCCAATGTAACCAGCTCCACCTAAAACTAAAATAGTCATTATTTCCCCTCCTATGAACCTTTACAACCTATTTTTCATTATTTTGAATTAGTCTTTGTTAACTCCACACCGCCAACAGGTCTTATGCTAAGCACATGACAACACCCATCGCCTATCATTTTTTCTGCGGCTGTTTTAAATTCATTCAGCATATCATTGGGTACAAATGCCTGAACTGTGCCTGCAAAACCTCCGCCATGCACACGGAATCCTCCTCTTTCACCAAGCAACTCATCACATACTGCCAAAGCATATGCCACATCTTGATTTTTTGTGCTTCCTGTAACGCTAACATTTTGCAAATACATGTAGGAAGAATATCCAGACTTTCTAACTGTCTGCAAAAACCCGTTAAAATCCCCATTTGCCAACTGCTGTGCCTCTAAAACAGCTCTGTGGTTATCATCATAAAAATGCAATGCCCGAAGCACTGCTCTGTCACCAACAGCTTTGCGTACATTTGCTATATTTTCAAGCAAAATGGACTTTTCCACCTGCCTAAGATATTCTTTGTTAAAATACCTTGCCACAGCCTTCATTTCATTGGGAATAGAAGTATACTCATCGGTTAAATCAGCATGGTCTGCTCCAGAATCTATTATGCAAAGGCTATAACCTGTTTTTCCAAAATCAAAATCAATTTTATTAACCACTGGTTTTTCCGTGTCCAAAAAATCTATGGCAACTATGTTTCCTACCGATGATGCCATTTGATCCATAAGTCCGCTTGGCTTACCAAAATATACGTTTTCAGCATACTGCCCAATCTGTGCTATTTCCACAGCACTTACCTGTTCATTGCAAAAAAGACCATTCACTATTGTACCTATAAGTACCTCAAATGCCGCCGAAGAACTAAGTCCAGAGCCTTTAAGTACATTTGAAGTTGCATATACATCAAACCCATTTATCTGGAAACCTTTTTGTGTAAGCCGTGCCGCTATTCCCCTTATAAGTGAGGCTGAAGTATTTACTTCTTCTTTTTGCACGTCCAAACAGGTTAGGTCTATCGTTTCCAGTCCATACCCTTCTGAAAAAAAGCGAATTTCTTTTTTCCCGTTGGGTACTGCCGCACCTAGTATATCCAAATCTATTCCTGCCGCCAAAACACATCCATGCTGATGGTCTGTGTGGTTTCCTCCAATTTCAGTACGCCCTGGGGCACTGAAAATTCTTATATTTTCACTTTCTCCAAAGGTGTTAATAAACCCTGTGCATACTTTATTTATCCTATCCCTATAAACTTTAGGTGTATCCAAAAAACGTGGATAAACCAAAGATAAGGTTTCATCTGAAACTATATTTTCTATTATATCAGGCATAAAATCACCTCCTGCTTGTTTTCAAATTTATCGCATTATAAAGGCTGCAACTAAGGCAAGTGCCAAAGCTCCACCCAACACCATTATAACATAATCCATTGTTTTAAGGGACACATTAATTTTGTCGTATATATTATATTTTGCCCCTGTTACCGCCGCTTCCAAAACACTAAGCTCTCTTTCTTTTTTATCCAAATGCTGTTCCTTTGCCTCAAGCTCCATTTGCTTTTTAAGCAATTCCTCTTCTGACAAAGTTGAGAAATCTCTTTTTTCTGTATCCATAAATCTAACTCCTTTGCAAGTACAACAGTTCCCCTGACCAAGTAGCCAGAGGAACTAAATAATGTTTATATTTACTTTTTAGCTATGTACTTACGTACATCAATTGCTACGGCAAGTATAATAATTAATCCTTTTATAATATATTGTAAATATGCATTTACACCAAGATAATAGAGGCTGTAATTAATAACCTGTAAAATTACAACTCCAATAAGTATTCCTGGTATTGTACCAACACCACCAGAGAAGGATACACCGCCAATAACACAGCCAGAAATTGCATCCAAATCATAATTCAAACCTGTAGCTGTTGTTACAGACTGCACACGTCCTGCCTCAAGGAAAGAAGCAATTCCGTAAAGGATACCAGCAACTATGTAAACACCCATAATATTTTTTTCTACATTAACACCAGAAACTGCCGCCGCCTCTTTATTGCCACCAATGGCAAACATATTTTTACCAAGGGTTGTCTTGTTCCAAACTACCCACATAATTGCGGCACAAATAGCAGCATATATTATCAGGTATGGGAAAACGCCACCTATTTTGCCATTTACAAAGTCTATGTACCTTGAATCAAGGCTGGCAATAGGCTGTGCACCGCCTTTTTGGCTATCAATGTATAAACATAGAACACCATAAGCTATAAGCTGTGTACCAAGGGAAATGATGAATGCGTGCATATGAAGCTTTGCCACACCAAAACCATTAATTATACAAAAAAATGTACATACAAAAATTGATAGCATTAGTGGTATAAGCATATTAATTGGCTCTAAAATATTGGGATACATTCGTGATGCATATGTTACACTTTGCAGTAATGAGGCTGAAACTGCAGCACCACATCCAAGAATACGTCCTGCTGAAAGGTCTGTTCCTGCTAAAACAATCATACCCGCAACACCAAGTGCAAGTATACCACGTGTTGACGCCTGTGCCAAAATTTTCAACATATTGTTGAGGGATAAAAAGGAATGGTCTGCAATAACAACGCCAATAATCATTAATCCTAATATGAAATATAGGGCATAATCCAGCAGAAATTCTTTCCAATTTCTATTTAATATTTTTTTGGTTTCTTCCATGATGTACCTCCTTTAATTTGGCAACCTTGCTTAAATATACTGTGCCGCCAAACGCATTATCTCTTCCTGAGTTGCGTCCTCAATATTAAGTATACCAGATAAACGTCCGTTGCTCATAACCATAATTCTGTCGCAAATGCCTAAAAGTTCAGGCATTTCAGATGAAACAACAATAACGCTTTTACCCTCATTTGCCAGATTAATAATAAGCTGATAAATTTCGTACTTTGCACCAACATCAATACCCCTTGTAGGTTCGTCTAAAAGCAAAATATCCGGTTTTGTAAGCAGCCATCTTCCCAAAATTACCTTTTGCTGATTTCCACCTGAAAGGGAACGTATTGCTGTACGGTATGATGGCGTTTTAACACGCATACTATCTATAACCCATTTTGTATCTGAATTCATTTTGCCGTTGGATAAAAACAGCATTTTTTTATATTTTTCTATATTTGCAATAACCGAATTAAAGGTAATACTCATACCACCAAAAATACCTGTGGCACGTCTTTCTTCTGTAAGCATGGCAAATCCATTTTTAATAGCAGTACGACTATCCTTGTTATTTACAACCTTGCCATCTTTAATAATCTTACCACTTTCGTGGTGAGCAATTCCAAAAATTGTTTCTAAAAGCTCAGTCCTTCTACTGCCTACCAATCCTGCAACGCCCAATATTTCACCTTTTTTAAGCTGAAAGCTTACATCTTTGCAACTTGGCATATATTTACCTGTAAGATTTTGAACGTCCAAAACCACATCACCAGGTACATTGGTTTTAGGTGGAAATCTATGGGTTAGGTCACGTCCTACCATAAGTTTAATAATTTTATCTGTAGTTAAGTCTGCTGCTTTTTCAGTGGCAATCCATTGCCCGTCACGCATTATTGTAACTTCGTTTGAGATACGAAGAATCTCTTCCATTTTATGGCTTATGTAAACCATGGCAACACCACGGTTACGCAGTTTATTAATAATAACAAATAAGTGCTCAACCTCCTCCTGTGTAAGGGATGAGGTAGGCTCGTCCAGTACTAAAATCTTTGCATTATAGGAAACTGCCTTAGCAATTTCCACCATTTGACGCTGAGATACGCTTAATTTTCCAATAATAGTACGTGGGTCAACAGGAATATCAAGCTCATCAAATACTTCTTTTGTTTTATTATACATTAATCTATGGTCTATTAGTCCGTATTTTTTAGGAAAACGTCCAAGCCAGATATTTTCCATAACGCTGCGTTTTAGAACTTGATTAAGCTCTTGATGCACCATTGCAACGCCGTTGTCCAGGGCATTCTTTGGCCCTGTAAAATTTGTTTCCTTGCCATCAATAATAACTTGCCCAACATCGGCTTTATAAATACCAAAAAGGCATTTCATCAGTGTGGACTTGCCCGCACCATTCTCACCCATTAGGGCATGTACGGTTCCAGCACGAAGCTTCAGCTTGGCATGGTCTAATGCCTTAACCCCAGGGAACTGCTTTTCAATATCATTCATTTCTAATAAATAAGTCTCTGCCATATGACAACTTCACCACACTTCCGGTTATTACAAATCGCACAGCGGAATAATCCCACTGTGCGACCCGCATTAGATTGTTTTATACTGTTGTTATTTATTCACCTGTGTAAGGAGCATAAGGAATACGTACTGCAACTCCTGATTCATCAAATTCATAGCTTGTGCCTTCAAGGAAGTCAGCCCCTGCAGCTGCATTAAGAGCAACCTGTGCAATTGCATTACCCATTGCTTCACCATCCTGAAGAACTGTTGCACTCATTGTGCCTTTTGCAATAGCGTCTTTAGCTGCATCAGTAGCATCAACACCAACTACAGGTACAAATTTGTCGCCGCCTTCAACATTGTAACCAATGTTTGTAAGGGCTGCAATACAGCCAATTGCCATACCGTCGTTGTTTGCAATTACTAATTCAATTTTGCCTTCGTTTGCTGCAAGCATAGCTTCCATTGCTTTTTGAGCCTGTTCTGTATCCCAGTTGCAAACCTGAGTCTCGCCAACCTGATCCATCTGTACTCCATCAGCAACAGCCTGATCTACACTATATTTTGTACGTGCAATAGCTTCTGGGTTGTCAGGTTCACCTTGGAACATAACATACTGAACTTTGCCATCGCCATTGATATCGTAAGCTGGGTTTTTATCAAAGAGGTCTTTGATGATGTCGCCCTGCATTTTACCAGCATCTGCAGCATTTGTACCAATGAATACTGCTTTGTCATATGATTTTACAACTTCTGCGTCTGGCTCTCTGTTAAAGAATACTGTTGGAATGCCAGCTGCTTTTGCTTTTTCTACAACGCCTGAAGCTGCTTTTGCATCTACCATGTTAACACAAAGAACATTTACGCCTTTTTCAATTAAAACGTCAAGCTGGTCATTTTGTGTAGCTTGGTCGCCCTTGCCGTCCTGCATAATAACCTCAGCTTTGCCATTTAAAGCTGTTTCTAATGCATTACGTACAGTAGAAATATATGTATCATCATATTTGTAAATAAGTACGCCTACTGTTGGTGCTTCTGTTGGTGTTTCTGTTGTAGCGTCTTTCTTTTCCTCTGTTGCTGTTGGGGCTGGTGCAGGAGCTGCTGCTTTTGGTGCACAAGCTGCAAGTGAGAACACCATCATTGACGCTAAAACTGTTGCTAAAACTTTCTTTTTCATAATGTAATTCCTCCTTTTATTTATACCTTTTTTGAAAACATCAATTTAAAAAACTAGTGTTTTCTTAGAGAACGTAAAATATTTTCCCTCAATTCACATTCTCTGTTTATTGCTATGATTACATTATATCAGCAAGCGGCAGAAAAAAAATAAGATATTTTTAAATACACTATAAAAATTATTCGATATTTCACTGCGTTTTATCCAAATTTATAGTATTTTTACAAAAAAACTGTACAAGTTGCATAATTTTTTTATTTCGTAACTTTGATTAAAGGAGCACGAAAGTACCTCTCGTTTTCCAACTTCACATTGTTTGGTACACTTCCATCGGCCCAAATACCAGCCGCAATGTCAAAAATAGTTTCTCCTTGTTTAGCGGCATTGCAGTCCACTGTACCTAATAATTTTCCTTCTTCCACAGCCTTAACCCCAGCCTGTGTAGCATCAATTCCCACTACTGCAATATCTTCAATGTTTGCTTTTGCAAGTGAATCGCATACACCCAACGCCATGTCATCGTTATTGCACAGCACAACCTCTATTTCCTTTCCATATGTATTAATCCATTGTTCCATTAGTGCTGCTCCTTGGTTTCGTTGCCAGTTTGCTACTGCACTTTCAATTTTTTCCATGGGCATACCATAATCAATAAGGGTCTGTACCGACCATTCTGTACGTATTATTGAATCCTGATGACCCATTTCACCCTCAAGCATAACATATTGTAGTTTTCCATCTCCGTTTTTGTCCAGCATTTCAGGATTTTTATTGTATGCATCTATAAGTATCTGTCCCTGCAAAACTGCTGTGGCCTTAGCGTCTGTTCCAACATAATATATATTTTCCCATCTAAAAATATCCTCTGCCACAGGTTCTCTGTTAAAAAATACAATAGGAATATTTTTATCCATTGCAGCATCAATAATGGTAGAGGCATTTGTGCGGTCCACCAAATTTACACAAATTACATCGTAATTAAGGGAAATGTAGCGTTTAATCTGCTCATTTTGTGTTCGCTGGCTCTCTTTGGCACTTGAAACATCTAGGTTAACTTTAATACCCGTTTCCAACTCGTATTTTTTTGCCTTTTCTTCCATAGAATCTACCATTAAGTCCACAAAGGTATCGTTGCTTTCGTATATAGACACACCTATCTTAATGCTGTTTTTCTGTTTAGTCTCACTTTTGTGAAATTTGGCAAATACTGCCACAACGCAAACTGTAAATGCCGCTACTACAACTAATCCAATCTTCCTAGTTTTATTCATTCTATCCTCCATAAATTCACCTGCTTTTCGTAAATAAACATCTTAGAATTTACCAAATAGGGAATAGCATTGTTTCAATTTCGTCGCTGTACAAATTTTCTTTGTTCACCACTGCGTAGGGAATCTCACTGCCTTCCCCGTTGTCATTTTTGCCCTCCAAACTTGCTTTAAGTTTCTGTAATGCCAAATAACCTCCGTTGTAGTCATTACAAGCAACCGTTGCCTTTATATTGCCATTTTCCACTGAATGCCAAATGTCTCCGCTCCAACCAATACCATATATAGGCAGCTTGTCTGCTTGCGTTCCAATGCTTTGTGCCAATACCTCAAGGGTGTTAAGTTCTGGTGTAACCACAATATTTCCACCTTGTGCTGCAAGGCCGTCTACCAAAGTTTTAACATCCTCAAGGTTTTGTAACTGAACCAAACTAACCTCTGCCCCAGTCTGTGTAATAGCCTGTAACATAGTGTTTTTCATAGTTTCAACATTTGTTCTGTTTTTTGTGGTTGTTACAATTGTAACCTTTAATTTATTTCCATTTTCGTCTATTATAACTTTTGCTAAATCCCTTGCCATGCTAACCCAACTAGGGGAAAGTACAGCTTTAGCCCTTGGAGAATCCACAGATGAACCATAAATTACAACGGGAACATTTACAGGAACATCTCCAAGCATATTCTCCATGCTAGCCGTGTTTTCTGCTAATAATATAATTCCCTGTGCCCCACTACTAACTTCTCTTAAAAGTAGAGTTCCCTGTTGCTCAGGCTCTTTTTCATCATACAATGTAACAAAGCTTAGGTCTGCATTTAAACGCATTGCCCCTTGTTCCAGTCCCATTTTAAAATTACCCAACCCGTGGTCATCCTCTGCATCAACCAGTACCGAAACCTGATGTATTTCTACCGCCTTTTCTGTAATAAGCCAATCTGTTGATGAGGCTAAAAACAGCATTATAAGCAGGCTTCCAACTGCAACAAATAGGAACATTCCCTTTTTGCTCATCTATTCCAGCCCCCTTTTTACAAGGTCGCTATACGCCACAGCAGGCATAGTTACAAGTACATCTGTACCCTCATCCGGCTCTGACTTTATGGAAAGTCCATATTCCTCGCCAAACAAAAGCTTAATTCTGTCCTGAACATTTCTAACTCCAACACCCGAACCTTTTTGAGATACAATCGGTTCCCCGTATAAAAGGTGGTCAACCTCTGCCTCCGTCATTCCACATCCGTTATCCCTAATAAGCAATTTTACTTTATCATTTTCTTTCCAACCTTTAATTTCTATTTCTCCATCCCCGTCCATAAATTCCATGGCATGGTAAATTGAGTTTTCCACAAGAGGCTGTAAAATAAGCTTAATTGTACCCAATTCCTCCACATCTTCGTCCACATTAAAAGTGTAGTGAAAGCGATTTTTAAATCTCATTTCCTGTATCATAAGGTAGTTCCTTACATGCTCAATTTCATCTGCAACAGTTATTATATTTTTCCCACGGCTTAAACTTATGCGAAAAAACCGTGCAAGGGCAGTAACCACACGAACTGCCTCTGTTTGCCTTTCATTTTCAATCATCCAAACTATAATGTCTAGTGTATTGTATAAAAAATGAGGATTTATTTGGTTTTGTAAAGCAGTTAACTCACTTTTTCGTTTTTCCTCATGCTCTTTAACTATGTCACTCATAAGCTCTTCAATATGCAGAGCCATACTGCTTATTGCCACACCTAAATGCCTAACCTCGTAAAATCCCGATGCCTGTATGGGTATATTCCAATTGCCCTCCTCCAATTCCTTTACAGATTGTTCCAGCTTTAGTATTGGGTATGAAACACGTTTTGAAATATAGGAATTTATAACCACCAAAGCTGTAAGAAAGAATAGCATTAAAAATACAACAAATAAATTGCTTTTAAAAGTGCTTAATGTAACACTTCCCTGTGGAATAACTCCAACAATTTTCCACCCTGTGTACCCAACAGTTTTTATAGCTATATCTCTCTTTTGTCCGCCAAGAGTATCTACATAGTTTCCGTCTCCAAGATTTACCGTTGTATAGTTATTTTCTTCAACCTGTCCGCCGCTTATTAGCTGCTTCATTGGATGATATAAAATTTCCCCACCACTGTCTGTAAGGTAAATGTAAGCATTTTCACCAAGCAGTACATTGCTTAGAACATCCTGTAAACCACTGTAACGAAGATTAATAACAAGAATACCAGACTGAACATGGCTGTTGCGTGTAATTTGCACAACACGGCTCATAGGTACAACCCAGGTATACTCTGTACTTCTTGTTGAAAAAAGATTTTCCACCGTAGGGCTTGCGAAGTGGACGTTTTCTCGGCTTCCCACCGCAAGGCTGTACCATTCTTGCTTCTTAATATCAACGCCATCACGAAGCTTTGCCGCTGGTGCCGCTTCCA
>JAQVIB010000209.1 GCA_028695945.1 Lachnospiraceae bacterium | reverse complement strand
CTAAACATAGATTGGGACGGCATTAAATATGACCTGCTGATACATCAAAAATTGGTCCATTAACAACCAAAACCTGGGGTGCTCCAGCTGGCACATCATCAGAACCATCCTTACTTTCAGCAAATGCCCCAACTGTACTTCCAAAAACCATTTGTACCATTACTAATATCATGATCAAAGCCTTAAGCTTGTTTTTCATTTATAATGCCTCCATCCTGTATTAACTGTTTACTTGATGTTATTTTATTTTTATTGTCCTTAATGCTTTCTACACGCCCATCCATTAGATGGATAATTCTATCTGCATAAACAGAAATCTCAAGGTCATGCGTAACAATTACCATTGTTTGTTTATTTTTTTCCGCAAGTCTCATCATTAAGTCCATCATTAGATAGGTGGTTTTTGTATCAAGATTTCCTGTCGGTTCATCAGCAAATACAACTTGTGGGTTGTTTACAAACGCCCTTGCAATGGAAACCCTTTGCTGTTGTCCGCCACTAAGCTCCGAAGGTTTGTGGTTTGCCCTGTCTTCCAGGCCAACCGCCTTGAGCATTTCCAAAGCTCTTTCCTTACGCTCCTTTTTTGGTACTTTGTTAAATATGAGTGGAAGAGTTACATTTTCCACTGCTGTAAGCGTTCCTAATAGATTATAGCTTTGAAAAACAAAACCAATATACTTTTGCCTAAACTTTGCTAATTGGTCCTCGTTCATTCGTTCCACGTGCTTGTTATGTATTATTATTTCTCCCTTTGTAGGTTTTTCTAACCCGGAAATAAGGTTTAGCAACGTACTTTTACCTGACCCTGACGTTCCCAGCAAACAACATATTTCTCCTTTATTAAAATTAAGTGAGACGTTGTTAACTGCGGCAATTTTTTCATCACCCATTCGGTAAATTTTGCGTACATTTTTAAGTTTTATAATTTCTTCAGGCACACGCATATCCCTCCCAATATTTAAGCATAGCTACATATTTTCTGCATGTTTACAAATTTTCCCTTTTATTTGTAAAAATTTTACTTAATCTTAATCTTAACATACACAACATTCTTTATCTATCGTAAAACTATTAATTAATTATTACTTTTTTCTTAACGGTACAACTTTTAAATAAATTTACACGTATATTTAATTCACAATAAAAATAGCCTCAAAGGAATAAATTCACATTAAGGCCATTTTTATTATTATTATTTATTTTTAATATAAATTCCCATTTGGTTAAGTTTTGAAACCAGCTTTGCAGAATCTCCAACAGGTATTGTTGTCCATTCCTTCGCCCCAAAATATCCGTTCATATTATAAACTGGCATATTTTTATTATCACCCTCAAAAGCATAAAATTTGTCTTCCGCATAAATAAGAGGATATGCATTAAAATCTGTACCTGTGTAAGTTAAATATGTACATGGTGACGACTGATTATGCTTTGTAGAATATCCAATTAATAAACCATAGTTCACCTTATCTTTTACAGGCAGACCAAAACCATTTTTAAGTGCAAAACTAACTTGTTCTGAAGTAAATGCACCACGTTCGTTTACAGATTTGCCATCATATAGTACAGATGTATATGGAATAATAGGCTTGTTAATCATTATAATTGCCCTTTTATTTTCTCCATTAGTTTGAAAATATACCGTTATGCCCTCCGCCAAACTGCTATTCGATGTTTTCGCAAAGAGTGCCGCAAACCATTCTGCCAATGCAGCCTCTTTGCCAATTTCATTTGGCTTTGAATATGTAAAGCAGTTTTTATAGCTTATTGTTGAACTTAAATTACCCGTCAGAGTATCAACTGTAGTCCATCCACCTTCTGTAATATTGCTATTATTAAGGTAGTTTCCTGGCACAGCAATTTTATAGTCCGTTTTATTATAGGTAACATACTTGCCGGTGTCAGCGTACGGTGAAACGATAAGCCCTGTTCCTATTGCATCAGTCTTTCTATATCCACATCGCTTGCACAACCCCTTAGCATTAAAATCATGGTACTCCTCTCGCTGAGTTTCAGCAATAACCTTCTTTTTAGACTTATCACTTGTTAAGTACTTTTTTGCAGTTACGCTGTGTAAAGTTTCATTTATTGGCTTGTAAACAACATCTGCCTCATAAAGGTCACTGTAGCTTAAATACCCACAATCGCTACATTTTTGGTAACTTACTCCGTCAATATCAACTATTTGAGAAAACTTGTGTGGTTCCTCGTAATGAGTTGTATACCCATTTGCAATCGTTTCACCACAACTGCAAATTCCCTTCTCATATCTAGTTATTTTTGTGTGATTAACAGTATCTTTTTGCACACATATAGATTTTCCCCTTGAATACTTAATATCCACGTGTTTATGCCCTGCCTCAGCCCCAAATACCAAAACAGAAGATAAAGCCAATGCAGCCGAAAAAACACCAACAGCCACATGTTTCCCAAATTTCTTCATACCATTACCTCCTACATTTAATTGTAATAACATTTTACATAAATCGTCATAAAATGTAAAGAGAATATAAGCTATTTCATGCTGTTACATAACTAAAGTAATCACATACCCTGCATAAATGCCAAAAATTGTAACTCCTTGCCATCTGCTGAACTTCCCAGCGAAAATCGTTGGCAGAACTGTAATAACAATAAGTAAAATAGCAATTGGAATATCTATGGAAATTGCACTTTGATTTACCGTAAGCCCTTTTCCTGAAATAAATGAGCAAACTGGAAGTATCATGGTAAGATCAATTATATTTGCTCCAATAATATTGCCAACCGACATAGCACCTTCTTTTTTCAAAATAGAAGTTATTGCTGTTACAATTTCAGGAAGTGATGTTCCAACAGCAACTAAAGTAAGCCCAATAATAGCTTCAGGCACACCAAGCATTTTTGCAATAATAGTTCCATTATCCACCATAAACCTTGCACCCACAACAATGCAGGTTGCACCTAAAATAAACTTTAATAGATTTATAAATATAGCTTTTTTTCTTATAGGTTCTCGTTTTTTTGCAGACTTAGCCTCAATATGAATGCTTTTAACTTTAACCGCAATCAAAACAATAAGTACTATAAGCAAAATAATTGCCTCTGCTGGCATAAGAATT
>JAQVIB010000208.1 GCA_028695945.1 Lachnospiraceae bacterium | reverse complement strand
AGTCATACCGAATGCCGGTTTTGCTTCTTTACGCCTAATAAGGTCTACACCCTCTATTATGTTACTCCATTGGTCGTTACCACCAAGCTGCATAACGCATCCATATTTTTTGTTTAATTCAAGAAAGTCGTTTGCTTGCATAAGCATATAGTTAAATTCAAGAAATGAAAGTCCTTTTTCCATTCTTGTTTTGAAACAATCGGCGGTTAACATACGGTTAACAGAAAAATGCACACCTATTTCACGAAGAAAATCAATGTAATTAAGGCTTCTTATCCAGTCTGCATTATTTACAATAATAGCCTTATCGTTTGCAAAATCAATAAAGTGTGAAAGCTGTTTTTTGAAGCATTCTACATTATAATCAATTGTTTCAGTTGTCATCATTTTACGCATATCTGTTTTTCCTGTTGGGTCACCAATCATACCTGTTCCGCCACCCATAAGGCAAATAGGACGATGACCAGCACGTTGCATATGTGCCATAGCCATTACGGTAAGAAAATGCCCAACATGAAGGCTGTCGGCAGTAGGGTCAAAGCCAATATAAAATGTTATTTTTTCTTTCTCAAAAAGCTCTCTTATTTGGGCTTCATGTGTCATTTGTGCAATAAAGCCTCTTTCTTCCAATACTTCAAATGCGTTTTTCATTTCAATTTCTCCTTTTCAAATTAATATAGTCATCACAGCATTAACATATTTAGTGGATACAAAAAAAGGGCCTCTAATCCTGTAAAGGACGAGAGAACCCGTGGTACCACCTTAGTTTGCGTACAAAAAACACACGCCTTAATTGCTTTATCGGGCGACCGTCGGCGGTTTGATGCCGAAAGCTGTGAGCGGTAATTTGTTGTTTTAGTGCTGTAAACCTTTCACCAACCGATTTACTCTCTGAATTTGTAACCTATAACAACCCAACGGAAATCCGTCAACTCAGTCATTGCTTAATATTCATATGACGGTATGTTAACATGAAAAAAATATAAAATCAAGGTTTTTTTGCAAGCTGTGCAATTTTTATTATTACCTCTACAGCCTTTTCCATACTTTGCACAGGAATATACTCGCAGACTCCATGAAAATTATGACCACCTGTAAAAATATTTGGACAAGGCAAGCCCATATAACTAAGCCTTGCTCCATCTGTACCTCCGCGTATTGGACGTATAACAGGAGTAATACCGCACTCCTCCATTGCTTTTTTTGCAAGGTCTACTACATACATGCAAGGTTCAATTTTTTCTATCATGTTATAGTATTCATCGTAAATATTTAGTTCAATTATGTTATTATATTTTTCATTAAGCTCTGCAACAATATTGGTCATCGTGGTTTTACGTCTTTCAAAATTTTCTTTATCAAAATCTCTTATAATGTAAGCCATTTTGCAATTATTTGTAGTTGCATTAAATGATGTAAGATGGTAGAAGCCTTCATATCCAGATGTTTTTGATGGTGTTTCATCTGCCGGTAAAAGTGCGGCAAGTTTTGTTCCTATTAGTGCTGCGTTTTTCATAATGCCTTTAGCAGAACCAGGGTGAACACTTACACCTTTTATGTTTATTTTCGCCCTAGCAGCGTTAAAATTTTCATACTCTAAGTCACCTATCTTCCCACCGTCTACGGTATAGGCAAAATCGCAGTTAAACTCCTCTACATCAAAAAAATCTGCCCCTCTGCCAATTTCCTCATCTGGTGTAAAAGCTATAGCCACATCACCATGCTCAATTTCAGGGTGTGCCAAAAGCCATTCCATTGCTGTAAGAATTTCTGCAATTCCTGCTTTATCATCTGCACCCAAGAGAGTAGTTCCATCACTAGAAATTATGTCTTGGCCAATATAATCTAAAAGATCTGGAAATCTTTCAGTAGATAAAACAACACCATCAAGCTGTATAGGTGTTCCATCATAATTTTCAGTTATAACAGGAGTAATATTTTCCCCGCATGCGTCAGGGCTTGTATCCATATGTGATATAAAGCCTATTTTATTAAAGCCTTCAGCATTTTTTGGCAACCGAGCAGTCACATATCCGTTTTTATCTACTTTTACATCACTAAGCCCAATTTTTTGGCACTCTTTTGCTATATAATAGGCAAAAATAAGCTGAGAGCGTGTGCTGGGACACGATTTTGAATCTTCATTGGACATAGTACTTAGTGCAGTACATTTTATAAATCGTTGGGTAACTGTTTTCATATTCAAACTCCTTTTAATCCACTAAGGTCAAATTCTGGTGTATAGCTGCTTTTAGCAGAAGTACGGGCTTGCATGTAGCCGTTTTTTAATCCTATTTCGAAAAAGTAATCTATAACAGAATTATACTCGTATGTTGTTATTTTACGGTTAAGTTTTTTAATTCCTTTTGCTTTATACATTGGTGTGTATTGGCTCATTAAAGATACATAAACATTATCTCCCAAATTTTCTTTAATCCACCAAAGAATTTTTTTGCTGTCATCTTTTTGCCAAGGAAGCACAAGGTGACGCACAATAACACCCTTTGTTATTATGCCATTTTTATCAAATTTATTTATGCCTGTTTGGCGATACATTTCTAAAACTGCATTCGTTGCAATTTCAAAATAATTTGGTGCGAAAGAATACTCCTCTGCAAGGCTATTGTCAAAATACTTAATGTCTGGCAGATAAACATCTACAAGTCCATCAAGGCATTTTAGAGCCTCAACACGCTCATACCCGTTGGAATTATACACAACAGGTATTGTAAGCCCTTTTTCCTTAGCCAAAATAAGTGCTTGCTTGACTTGGGATAGATACTGGGCCGCCGAAACCAGATTTAGGTTATGAACACCTTTGTTTTGTTGTGCAATAAAGGTGTCTGCAAGATTTTCAATACTCAAGGTAATTCCAATATTATCCTGACTTATGTTGAAATTTTGGCAAAAAACACAACGCATGTTGCAACCCGAAAAAAACACTGTCCCAGAGCCTTTAGTGCCGCTTATTGATGGCTCCTCAAAATGATGTACGCTAGCTAAAGCCGCCCTAGTTACAGAGGAACTTTTGCAAAATCCCGAGGGGTTAAGGGTGCGGTTTACATTACACTGTCTCGGACAGAGTGTGCAGTTTGTCATATCTAATATATTAGT
>JAQVIB010000025.1 GCA_028695945.1 Lachnospiraceae bacterium | reverse complement strand
GTAAGTTATTTGCTTCAAAACCTTGCACTTCTTATGTTTGGTGCAAACACAAAGGCGTTCACTTCAGTAGTAACAGTTCCTGCAATTAAGCTTGCTGGCGGTAACCTTACAATTTCCGGTGAAACTATTGTAACTATTTTAAGCTGTATTGTTATTATGTTAGGTCTTACAACTTTTATTAGAAAAACAAAAGCAGGCCAGGCTATGCTTGCAGTATCAGAGGACAGAGGTGCAGCAACCCTTATGGGTATAAACGTAAATGGAACTATTGCCTTAACCTTTGCAATTGGTTCGGCTTTAGCGGCAGTGGCAGGAGTACTTCTTTGCTCTGCTTATCCTTCCCTTACACCATACACAGGTGCTATGCCTGGTATTAAGGCCTTTGTTGCCGCCGTTTTTGGTGGTATTGGTTCTATTCCAGGGGCTATGATTGGTGGTATTTTACTTGGTGTTATCGAAAATCTTTCCAAAGCATATATTTCTTCCCAAATGGCAGACGCAATTGTATTTGGCGTGCTTATAATTGTTTTGCTTGTAAGACCTACAGGCATAATGGGTAAGAAAATACATGAGAAAGTATAGGTGGCGAACATGGATAGAAAGAAAATGAAAAAAAGTACAAGAAGCAGTTTAATTACATATGCCATGGTTATAGCGGTTTACATAATTGTAGAAATTATGCTTAATACGGGGAATATCACTAGCCTTATGTCAGGACTTTTAGTACCTCTTTGCGTTTATGTAATTCTTGCAGTTTCTTTAAACCTTACAGTTGGTATTCTAGGGGAACTTAGCCTTGGACACGCAGGTTTTATGTGTGTTGGTGCATTTTCGGGTGCATTTTTTACTAAAGTGATGGCTCAGGCAATTCCAAGCGTTGGTTTGCGTTTCTTTTTTGCTATTTTAGTAGGAGCTGCCATGGCAGGCTTGTTTGGTATTATTATTGGTGTTCCAGTTCTTCGTTTGAAAGGTGACTACCTTGCTATTGTTACTCTTGCATTCGGTGAGATTATTAAAAATATTGTTAATGTGCTTTACGTAGGTAAAGACAGTACAGGTTTGCACTTTTCCACAAAAGATGCAGTATCCCTTAAATTGGGCGAGGGTGGAGAGGTTATTATTAACGGTGCTCAGGGAATTACAGGAACACCACATGCCGCAACCTTTACAATAGGAATAATTCTTATAATTATTACTTTGTTTATTATTATTAACCTTGTAAATTCCAGAACGGGCAGGGCAATTATGGCTGTTAGAGATAATCTTATTGCTGCTGAATCTGTAGGTATAAATATTACACAGTATAAACTTTTGGCTTTCGCTATTTCGGCGGGGTTGGCAGGCGTTGCAGGGGTGCTTTATGCCCACAACCTTTCAACCCTTACCGCTTTGCCTAAAAACTTCGGTTACAATATGTCTATTATGATACTGGTTTTTGTTGTTTTAGGTGGAATTGGAAACATAAGAGGTTCGGTTATTTCTGCTGTAATTTTAACACTTTTGCCAGAGCTTTTACGTGGGTTAAACAACTATCGTATGCTTATGTATGCAATTGTGCTTATTGTAATGATGATTTTTAATTCTAGCCCTAAGGCAATTGAATTTAGAGCAAGAATGATGGAGAAATTTAATGGATTTAAAAAGAAAGGGGCTGCGTAACCATGGCTATGTTAGAAGTTAAAGATTTAAACATTTCCTTTGGAGGCTTAAAGGCAGTTGACCGTTTTAATATAACCATTGAAAAAGGCGAACTGTACGGACTTATTGGTCCCAACGGGGCTGGCAAAACTACTACATTTAATTTGCTTACAGGAGTTTATAAGCCGGATTCTGGAAGTATTTCTCTAAATGGAAAAGATATTACAGGCAAGCGTACCATTGACATCAATCAAGCTGGGGTTGCCAGAACTTTTCAGAATATCCGTCTGTTTAAAAATTTATCTGTACTGGACAACGTAAAGGTTGGTTTACACAACAACTACAAATATTCAACCATTGAAGGGATTTTTCGTATGCCACGTTACTACAAAGTGGAAAAGGAAATGAACAAGCGTGCCATGGAGCTTTTAAAGGTTTTTGGTCTTGATGGCGAAAACAATTTTAAGGCGTCCAATTTGCCTTACGGCAAGCAAAGAAAGCTGGAAATAGCCAGAGCATTATCCACAAACCCTATGCTTTTGCTTTTGGATGAGCCTGCCGCAGGTATGAACCCTAACGAAACAGCGGAATTAATGGAAACTATACGTTTTGTAAGGGATAAATTCGGAATGACAATACTTCTTATAGAGCATGATATGAAACTGGTTTCTGGCATTTGCGAAAAGCTTACGGTGCTTAACTTCGGGCATGTGCTTGCACAGGGCAAAACTACCGAAGTTTTGAACAACCCACAGGTTATATCGGCATATCTTGGAGATTAGGAGGCAAACTTATGGCATTACTTGAAGTAAAAGACTTAGAAGTATATTATGGCGTTATCCGTGCCATAAAGGGGATTTCCTTTGAAGTAAATGAGGGCGAGGTAATTGCTCTTATAGGTGCGAACGGTGCAGGAAAAACTACAATCCTTCATACAGTTACTGGGCTTGTTCCATCTAAAAGCGGAAGTATTTCCTACAACGGAACAGACATAACAAAAATGCCAGGGCATAAGCTTGTGCCTATGGGTATTGCCCATGTTCCAGAGGGCAGACGAGTATTTTCACAGCTTAGCGTTATTCAGAATTTGAAAATGGGTGCGTACACAAGAACTGACAAAAAGGAAATAGAGGATACCCTTAAAATGGTTTACGAGAGATTTCCAAGGCTTGAGGAGAGAAAGCATCAGCACGCTGGAACTCTTTCAGGCGGTGAACAGCAAATGCTTGCCATGGGGCGTGCCTTAATGAGTCACCCTAAGCTTATTTTGTTAGACGAGCCTTCTATGGGTCTTTCACCAATTTTTGTAAAAGAAATTTTCGATATTATAGAAAAGATAAGTGCAGACGGTACAACAGTACTTTTGGTTGAGCAGAATGCTAAAAAGGCACTTTCTATTTCCAACAGAGCATACGTTTTAGAAACGGGAAATATTGCCCTAAGCGGAGACGCAAAAGAGCTGATGAACAATGATTCTGTTAAAAAAGCATATTTAAGTGAATAAAAAGAGAAAACCTTGGGCGTTGCCCAAACCCACTCGCTTTTTGAAAAAAGCGAGACCAAAAACTTTAATTAAAACCGCATATTCATGCGGTTTTTTTGGTTGTCTATTCTACTAGATCAGGCTTATTTATTTAAAGGGGAAATCATTACATTGCATTTTCTGCAAAGGTATGTTTCCACATAGCTACCCCAAAGGTCAATTGGTATAGCTATCTCTCCATTTTTTGTATTTGGTCTAAACATATGTTTATGCTTTTTATCGCTCCAAAACATACTATGAGAACTTTGCAAATACCCTAGTTCCATTTCTTCATTACAGTAAGGACATTTCATTTTGAAAACACTCCTTTGTAAATAAATTTTATAGTAATATAATTAATTCACCTCAATGCTTACAACGTTTTCCTCTAAATTGAGTCTTTCTTTAAGTTCATCTGTTACTTGAATTTTTATAACACTGCCTTTTGGAACATTTTCAAATTCATAATGCATACCTTGAACCACAGTGCCATCGGCTATGTAGGTTTTGGTAGGCTGAATAACTTTAAAAGTTAAATGGTCATAGAAATTTCCACTGATTGCACCGCTGTCAAAAAGTTCTTGTTCCATAGATGGAATAGGATTCATTTTTTCTGAAAAAGTAATTTCAAAGTTGCTTTTATCTGTTTTATACACATCGTTAGAATTTATAGTGGTGTCGTCAATGCTAATTTCATAGCTCCAGCAACTCTTTGCTAATTCTTTTATTTCATTTTCATCTAAAAACTTAATTGAAGAGCCGACATACTTTTTGTAGTTCTCATTTTCTTCTTTTAGTTGGGAAATTTCATTTTCATCACTAGTTATTTGTTCTTGTAATTGGGCCATTTCTAAATCTTTAGATTTGGAATTAGCTGTATTTTCACATCCAGTTATAATAGTCAGCAAACTTAAAATTAGTCCTAAAGTACATGCTTTTTTCTTCATATTAACACCTCATCATTAGTTTAATTCTTTGAGACTGTTGCCTTAACATCTATATAACAGTCAAAAAGTCTATCCCATGGAAAGCCATATTCAACAAGTGAACACTCATCTACAGCATAATTATTGCCATTTACAGAATATTCTGTTTCCCTGAATTTTTCCATAAGTAAATTTGCTGAAAGTGCGTCATTCAGGCTTTTTTTATTATTAGCTTGGGTATGCTTTAAAGGGTTATATTTTTCTCTTGTTAGTTGATTTCGAACTTGTCCGAAGTACACACCGTCCTCTAATATATGCTGACCAAGGATTCTAATTTGACCTTCAACAAAAGCTTTTTCAGAAGCATTACTTTCTTTGGCAATGCTGTAGACCTGTGCATGTGCCAAGCCTAAGCCTATTGCATTGGCATTTGTGTTCCATGCACTAAAGGCGGAAAGCTGTGTTATGGATATTTCCTCATCATTAGGACTATTCTGCATTAGACGTTTAAAAAGATTGTTATTGCCTGCATTTATAATATCGTAAGTGTACAATTCTATTAAGCCTACGTTTTTACCGCTTTTCAGGCTTTGGGTCATTGCATTAATTGCACTTTGGGTTTTCTCTTCAACATTACCTTCGTAGTTGAAAACATACATATCAGTCTTTTGCTGAGTTTTATTCTTGCTTGCATTAAGGTAATTCAAGCTGTTTCCAAGTAGTTGACTAGGGTTTAGAACATCATAGCTTTCAACTGTTTCACTGTTTATGTAGTTCACAACATTTATATCAGCAGAAAGTTTTTGGCGTTTTGCCAAATCTCTTGCATAAATCATTTGTGGAATTTCATCCAGACCGAACAAGAAATTAACTTTTTGGCTATTTCCCTTTAGGCTTAAATCCTTTTCACCATAGCCGTAAGCTTTATCAATATAGTAATAAATGCTGTCGGCAGAACCCTTTAAATAGGTGCGTGCAAAGCTGTATTTAATAGGCGAACCGTCTTCAAGCTGTATCCAATTACTGCTGTCTGTGTTGCTATATAAATAGGAAACAGAGGAAGGCAGCTGTGAATCATCGTTACCAATAATAATTTCGTCTACAGTGCCCATTTTCTGCCATCTAACAAGGTTTCTAAATATTTCAGCCGTTGACTTAAATGGCTGAACGTATTTTTCGGTGTACTTTGCATAAATTTCAGAGGAACAATAGTTTTGTGTGAAATATTCTAAATATTCCTTTTCCCAAGGTGAAAGAGCGTCCAAGCCAAGTTCTGTTTTCTTACCTTCAACATAGCCCCATTCCATAAGTGCCTGCGATGGCGAAACATTGCTATAACGTTCATTTATTATTTGTGTTTGTTCACAATTTGGGTTGTGTTGAAGATAATAATATCCAAGTCCTTTTACATTAGTATCATCAGGCCAAATTTTGTTGCCTCTACTTTCGGGTAAATTTCGTGGCATAACCAAGTGAACATAATAGGTTGGGTTAGAGTACCTACTTGTTATGTTGAACAGGTTACCAAGACCATCTTCAATGTTTGTGTAATTATCGCCACATCGGCTGCCTACAAGACCGCCTGTAAGGGCAGAAGAGGTATTAATTATAAATGTGGTATCCGTATTATTATTGCTTTTGGCAAGGTGAAGCAGGTCAGCCTGAACCTTTTCACTGTCGGCAAAACGGTTTACACTGTTGTCGGAAGCAAAGTAGTCCAAATTATTTTCTGCGGCAATAATAAGGCTGTCGCCAGACAAAGCCGTAAGGTTACTAAGGTATTTTGTGCTGATTGGTCTGCTGTCTAAGGGTGCAGTGATTATTGTAGATGCCATTGCATAAGAGGAATAGACAATAGAAAAGGCAAATGAAGCTAGTATTTTTGTGAATAATTTTTTCATGTAAAACATCCTTTTTTATACTATAAATATTTACATAATACATTATCAGCATAAAATGGGTATGTCAACAAATATGAAAGTAACAAATTTATTGTCTTATTGTGAATAGTGCCAAAATTTGAGAGCAATTAACATTTTCGTCGATTTATGGTAACTGGTTGTGCTATAATGAATATGGTCAAATATACCAAAAGGGAGGCATATTAATGGGAAATAAAGGCAATTATAAAAAACTTTGGTTGGGGGAACCGAGGGTTTAGAGCAAAAATAGACAAAACTTATAACGGAATCATTTGCTTAAAAGGGAAAGGTGATTAAAAAGACAAAATTTGATATTAATTCTAAGAAGCTGTCGTAAAGGAAACTGTAATATACGTATAATTACTTCTAAATTCATTGCATAAGCGTATTATCCAAAAATGGCGAGAGGCGGAGAAAGTATGGGATTAAAAAAAGAAGGCAAAAAAGCAAATGTTGAAGAAAAGGTAAAAAGAACAAGACAGAAAAGTATTAAAACAAAGATTTTAGCAGCAGTACTGGCAATATTAATATTTTCACTTGGAACAGTGTCGGCGGTATTTTCTGTACTTAGTATTGAAAGTGTAAAATATACAACAGAAGAGATTTTAAGAGAAACAACTAAAGTAACGGCACTGGTTGTTGAAAACAGATTGCTACGCAGTAGAACGATTGTTTCAGAAACGGGAACAATTTCGCAATTTATGAATCCTGATGTTTCCAAGCAAGAAAAGCTGAAATTTTTAGACAACAAAGTGGAAGAATATGGACTTATAGATATGGACGTTGCAGACAAAACAGGAAAAACCATAAGAGGAGATAATGTTTCTGGAGAAGAGTTTTTTAAGGACGCCATGGCGGATAACGTATGTATTGTTTGCCCTACACCTACAGAAGATGGGAAGGGAACTACAATGAAATTGGCGGCACCTCTTTGGGACAAGGGGTTATATGGCACAACAGTTATTGGCGTTGTATATTGTGAGTTAGATGGAGCTTTTCTCTCAGGAATTACAAATAAAATTAAGATTGGTAATACAGGGTATGCATTCATATTTGCAGGCGATGGAACTGTAATTGCACATCAAAACCAGGAAATGGTATTGACACAATACAATGTATTAGAAGATAGTAAAACCAACGCAGCAATGAAGCCTCTTGCAGATTTGATTTTAAAAGCTGTTCAAGGTAATAGTGCTGGAGGGTATTACTCAATATCGGGCGATAATAAGTTAGGCTTTTTTCATAATATAGAAGGTACGGATTGGTATATTGGCATAAGTGTTGATGCAGACGAATTTATGGCAACTGGTTATAGAGCAATTGCTATTTGTTTGGCAATTTCATTAGCGGCACTTATTGTTGCAGCAGTGATTGTTATTAAGCTTATACACAGTATAACAATGCCTATTAAACTTGCTGAATCCACAGCTGATGAAATGTCTAAGGGAAATTTTGATGTATATATGGATTATAAATCTAACGATGAATTGGGTAGGCTTGCAAAGAGCATACAGCATATGACAATTAACACAAAGGAGGTTGTGGATGATACAGCTAGGATGCTTGAGGAAATGGCAAATGGCAATTTTAACATTGAACCTAAAGCAGACTACATAGGGGAATTTCAGCGTGTTGACACAGCTATGCGTGGAATCATTTTTAAACTTAGTGAAACCTTGGCTTCAATTAGTATATCTGCTGACAGTGTTAATCTTGGAGCTGGTCACGTTTCGGCAGGGGCACAAACCCTATCTCAAGGAACTACTGAACAGGCAAGTGCTTTGGAGGAATTGCTTGTATCTGTTGAGGGCGTTTCCCAACAGGTTAAAGATAATGCCTCTAATGCTGACAAAGCAAATGATATTTCTGTTAAAGTTGGAACTCAGCTTGTATACAGCAACCAGCAGATGGAAAAAATGATGAAAGCAATTATGGAAATAGAAGGAAAATCAAAAGAAATAGGAAAAATTATTAAGGTTATAGATGATATTGCTTTCCAAACAAATATATTGGCATTAAATGCCGCGGTGGAGGCTGCAAGGGCAGGTGCAAGCGGTAAAGGATTTGCAGTTGTTGCAGATGAGGTTAGAAATCTTGCAGGTAAATCCGCACAGGCGGCAAAGGAAAGCACTTTGCATATACAAGAAACAATAGAATCTGTAAGAGAGGGTACCAAAATTGCAGAAGAGACGGCAAAAGCAATTGAGGAAGTTGTGAATAATGCAAAGCAGGTGGTAGAGGATGTAACTAAAATTGCCAATGCCTCTAACCAACAGGCAGCTTCTATTTCTCAAATAACAATTGGTCTGGACCAAATAGCATCTGTTGTGCAAAATAATGCCGCAACAGCTGAAGAAAGTGCGGCGGCAAGCGAGGAACTTGCTGGACAGGCAACCGCTCTTGAAGAAGAGGTAAAAAAATTCAAGCTTAAAAAGTAGGTAAAATTAAATAAACTTCTTGACTTTTTATAAGCAAAGTATTATTCTATACAGAAGATAAACCTTTGAGAAAGAGGAGTAAGCTTTTAACAATATTACAGAGAGTCGCTGATGGTGTGAATGCGGTATGGCGTTGTTAGCTGAATGGACTTTTGAGGGCAGTCCCAAAGCTTTTATTAGCAAGTAGGCACTGACGGGAAACCTAACCCGTTATAAATTATGGAATGTATGTCAGTACATTATTAGTGGTCAAATTTTATTTGACAATTTGAGTGGTACCACGATTATAACTTTGTTTATAACCGCCTCAAGCATATAGCTTGGGGCGGATTTTTTTGATGAAATATAATTTAATGAAAAGGGGATATTATAATGAAAAAGAGAATTTTAGCATTGGTTTTAGGTTTAGCAATGATAACAGCACTTGCGGGATGTACCAAGAAGGAAGAAACGCCAAAGCCGGCAGAATCTTCTGCAACACCAAATAGCGATTCAAAAAAGGAAGAAGCTACAGATGGTAAAAACTATACAATAGGTATTAGCCAGTTTGCAGTACATGGTTCTTTAGATAACTGCCGTGAAGGCTTTTTACAAGGTCTTGCCCAAGAAGGTATTGTTGAAGGACAAAATTTAACAGTTACATATGAAAATGCTCAGGCAGACACAGGCACAGCAGGGCAGATTGCAGACAGCTTTGTTGCAAACGGAGTTGATATGATTTGTGCCATTGCAACACCAAGTGCAGCAAGTGCATATACAGCAACAATGAAAAGCAATATTCCAGTTATTTATACAGCAGTTTCAGACCCAATTTCAGCAGGTTTTGCCAGGGTTGACGGAACACCAGTGGCAGAAATTACAGGTACATCCGATAAACTTCCAGTTGAACAGCAGTTGGAAATGATAAGAAAAATGTTGCCAGATGCAAAATCAATTGGTATTATTTATACGACCAGTGAGGCAAATTCAGAAGCAACTGTAAAGGAATATGAGGCGGCAGTTTCTAAATATGGATTTACACTTGAAACAGTTGGTATTAACACAACAGCCGATATTCCACTTGCGGCAGATAATCTTCTTGCAAAGGTGGATTGTATTAATAACTTAACAGATAACACAGTTGTTCAAGGTCTTGCTACGGTTCTTTCAAAGGCAAATGCGGCAAAGATACCTGTTTTTGGTAGCGAAGTAGAGCAGGTTAAAAATGGTTGTTTAGCGGCTGTAGGTCTTGATTATACAGGGTTAGGTATTCAAACTGGTGAAATGGCGGCTAAGGTATTAAAGGGTGAAGCAAAGGCATCTGAAATGAATTTTGAACTTATTTCAGAGTGCGGATTGTATGTAAATAAAGCAGTTGCAACTGACCTTGGAATTAAATTAGATGATGCCTATGTTGGCACAGCAGTGGAAAGCTTTGACGAAATAGCAAAATAAGCGTAAGAAATTTTAGGAGGAACAGATATGGGCATCATAATTGGTGTGCTGGAGCAAGGACTAATTTACGGAGTTATGGCTCTTGGCATTTACATAACATATAAAATATTGGATTTCCCAGACTTAACGGTGGACGGAAGTTTCCCGATGGGAGCGGCAGTAACGGCAGCGTTACTGACTAAAGGAGTAAATCCATATCTGGCACTTCTTGTATCATTTTTGGCAGGTGCAGTTGCAGGTATATGCACAGGGCTTATACACGTTAAGCTGAAGGTAAGAGATTTACTTTCAGGCATTATTATGATGACTGCACTTTACAGCATTAATTTAAGAATTACAGGAAAAGCAAATGTTCCTATTTTTTCCAACGAAACGGTACTGGAAAATAGTGTTGTTAACAGTGTATTTGCCAAAATTCCAGTATTCCAAAACCTTATAGTGGCACTTATTATTGCTCTTGTTGTAAAATTTCTTTTAGATGCCTATTTAAAAACTAAATCGGGCTATTTACTGCGTGCAGTTGGTGACAACGAAAACCTAGTAACAAGTCTTGCAAAAGACCAAGGCAGGGTTAAAATTATTGGTCTTGCAATTGCAAACGCTATGGTGGCATTGGGCGGAAGCGTTATGTGCCAGCAACAAAGGTTTTTTGAGGTTTCTATGGGAACAGGAACAATGGTTATTGGTCTTGCCAGTGTTATTATAGGAACAAATATATTTAAGAATACAAAAATTAAGCCAACAACAGCTGTGCTTATTGGTTCTATTATATACAAAGGATGCGTTGCTTTTGCAATTTGGCGTGGTCTTAAGGCAACAGATATGAAACTGATTACGTCTGCTTTATTCCTTATTATTATAGTTGTAACTATGGACAGAAAAAGGAAGGTGAAAGGCAATGCTTGAGTTGCAGAACATAAATAAATATTACAACCCAGGCACAATTAACGAAATGTGCCTTTTTGATAACTTTAGTCTGTCTGTTAATAAGGGTGAGTTTGTATCGGTTGTAGGAAGTAACGGTTCTGGCAAAACCTCTATGCTTAACATAATTTGCGGAAGTATAGATATTGACGGTGGTAAAATTTTAATTAACGACAAAAATATTACCCGAATGAAGGAGTTTGAGAGGAACAAGGTTATTGGTCGTGTATACCAAAACCCATCTATGGGTACTTGCCCAACTATGACAATACTTGAAAATATGTCCATTGCAGATAACAAAGGAAAGACATTTGGTTTGGGACGTGGGACAAACAAGGCACGGATAAACTTTTACAAGGAACAGCTTAAACAGCTTAATTTGGGTCTTGAAGATAAGCTTAATATTAAGGTGGGGTCTCTTTCCGGCGGACAAAGGCAGGCAATGGCACTGCTTATGGCAACCATGACACCTATAGACTTTCTTATTCTTGATGAGCATACAGCCGCCCTTGACCCCAAAACGGCAGACCTTATTATGGAGTTAACGGATAAGGTGGTTAAAGAAAAAAATTTGACTACGATTATGGTTACCCACAATCTTAGGTATGCCATAGAATATGGAAATCGCCTTATAATGATGCATCAAGGAAATGCTATTTTGGATAAGAATGCAGTAGAAAAGGCAGAAACCAAGGTAGAAGATATTTTAAAGATGTTTAACCAAATTAGTATAGAATGCGGAAATTAAGCGGGCAGACAGAGTCTGCCTTCGTGCAAAGCAGGCTTTGCACGAGCTACTGGTAGGGAAAAAGTCAGTGTTTTCAAATCAGGCTTAACAGCCTTGAAAACACTGACTTTTTTGCGTTCCGACGGAAATAAATTCCGCCTGCACGATTCAAGTTGGGAACTCTTTGTTCCCAAGCCCTTAGCGACATATTTAAATTGGTGTGTTAACAAAGCCGTAGTTACATATTCTTACCTTCATTCCAAATTTGAGGTGCAATTTGGGCATCTTACGGCATCAATTGCAATTTCTGTTTTACAAAATGTACAAACTTTTGTTTTAGGCTCCGTTGGTAGTTCTTCTTTAGGGGTTTTGCGTTTATTTGCAAGTAAATTCATTCCTTTTACCATAAGAAATATTACAAATGCCATTAGTAGGAAGTTAACAACTACAGTAATAAAGGTTCCGTAATTTAAGGTTGCACTGCCGGCCTCCTGTGCTGCGGCAATTGTGGCATATTTCTCTCCGTCCAAAGCAATAAACAAGTTGGAGAAGTCCAATCCTCCAACGAATTTAGAAATAATCGGCATAATAATATCCTTTACAAGGGAATCAATAATCCCTTTAAATGCACCGCCTATAATTACACCAATTGCCATATCCATTACATTGCCTCGGCTTATAAACTCTTTAAATTCTCCAAAAATTCCTTTATATTTTTCCAAAAAATCTCCTCCATTGTTTGCCAAATTTATAAAATAACTTTTATTTTCACAATATACCATAATATAGGTTAATGTGCAATGAAGTAAGAATCAAAGAAGGCAGCGCATTACTTTAAACGGAACTTTTATTTAATATGCTTGCTGCGGCGGATATTAGTTTATCAGATACAGTTACTAACTCATTTTTAGGCAGACGCATATCAGTATCGAACCATTCTTTTATTAATCCCAATATTCCTGTTGTAACAAAACTAAAAAAATAATCCAGATACTCTTGATTGTAGTTTGGATAGGTCATTTGTATCATGGAGACACCGTTTTTTCGTACAAGTTGTTGGAATTTTTGCCAAAAGTCGTTAGAAGTTTTGTTTTGAAATAAAACCCGACAGACCTCAAGGTTGTCCACAATATAGTTTACAATAGGGGTGATAACAGGCAATATGCTGTGGCCGCCAACTTGAGGACAGTAGGTATCTATCATTGTTTGAAAATCATCCAAAACCTCATTTTCTATTTTCTCCAATAAATCATAGGTGTCATTATAGTGCAAATAAAAAGTTCCTCGGTTTAAATCCACTAAATCGGTGATGTCTTTCACTCGAATGTCTTTAAACTCCTTTTCTTTCATTAATGAGGCAAATCCGCTTTTTAACAGCTTTTTAGTGCGTCGGATTCTGCGATCTTCTTGTTTAGTATCCATATTTTTGCTCCTTTTCTAAAACTAATATACATCCTTAGCAATTATGTTCAAAAATCAACAAAGGTTTAGAAATTGACTATTGCCTTTATTTCCTAATAGCATTATAATTCAATTGTCGTAAAAAAGCAACACAATGTTGATTAATGGAGGACAATATGGGTAATGGATTAGTTAATAAAATAGCACACACTGTTGTTTATAAGGGTAAGGTTATAGAAAAAATATTTTTAGTACTGGTAATTTTATGTGCCATATTTTATCCATTTGTTGGCGTAAATTATGACTTAAGCGAGTATCTTCCCCAATTTGCACCTACAAAGCAAGCACTGGATGTAATGGAGAGGGAATTTGGATACCCTGGTATGGCACGTATTATGGTTAAGGACGTTACTCTTTACGAAGCAAAAGCCATTAGGGCAGAAATTGCGGATGTTGAAGGGGTTGACCTTGTTATAGGTGTAGACAGCCTTAAAGACGTAAATTTGTCGGAAAGCTTTATTGATGCAGACAGCATAGATGATTTTTATAAAGACGGCTGTGCAGTTATGACAATTGTATTTGAGGATGGGGACAGCGACAAACAAACACATAAGGCGTTGGACGAAATATATAAAATAGTTGGAGATAGAGGGTGCTACGGCGGAACGGCTGTTAACAATAAATCACGTCAGGAAACCATTGGCAAGGAAATTACAATGGCCATGGCTCTTTCCTTGGTAATTATATTTGCAATACTAACACTTACTACAACTTCGTGGTTTGAACCGCTGTTGTTTATATTAGTA
>JAQVIB010000024.1 GCA_028695945.1 Lachnospiraceae bacterium | reverse complement strand
CCATTTTGTGCCTCCTGCCAGTATTGTTTAAGTACCTCCACAGGCAAAAAATAGTATTTTCCAATAGTACTAAAATGTATCAACAAAAAAGCCACGCCACCCTGGTT
Source organism: Lachnospiraceae bacterium (assembly GCA_028695945.1). Classification (GTDB taxonomy): domain Bacteria; phylum Bacillota; class Clostridia; order Lachnospirales; family Anaerotignaceae; genus UBA8514. The sequence continues at coordinate 13,789 of JAQVIB010000024.1, read as the reverse complement.
ATTAAAGTCCTCCATAAACTGCACCTGATGGGCGTGTATGTTTTGCACTGGCAGGCTTTTAAGCCCTGTTTCCTTTGCATCAAAACATATTCCAATTCCCTGTGCAATGCCAATGTAATCCACTGTAGACTGTGCATCGAAGTATGCAAGGGTAATGGTATGCTTTTGGTTGTCCACCTCAACAGGTGTTATTGGCGTTGGTATTTTTTGAATAACTGCAATGCCTTCTTGGCGATAACGTTCGTTTGTAAAATTAATTAACTCCTCCAACGCACTTCCTCTAAGCCCTCTAGTGTTCCAGTATCCCATTCTTTCACCTCCGAATGCAATTGAAAATTTCGTCCTTTATAGCCTTGTTTTCTTCATATTGGTAACAGCTTTTAAGCAAAGCTTGTCCACTGTTTAATCCCGTATTCATTAAGGCACGCACTGCTGTATGCCTAAGCAATGCGTTTTCATTCTTTAAATATTTTCCAAGTAAAATAATACTTTCTTCTGTACCAATGTTTCCCAACACTGCAAGAGCATTTCTTTTTATTACCGTCGCTCCCCTCCAGCCCATTGCAGTTGCTCCAAATCTCTTTTTAAACGTACTGTTGGTCATGTTCAAAATGTCCTCTATCAAAGGCATTATATCGTCTAAAACCGTTACATCTTCCAATGGTTTTTGATTATTTTTACAAGTAATTTGGCATACATCACAGCCATAAAGATTCAAACCTATTAGTTTCATTTCATCCCTTGTAAGTAGTCTTTTTTGCTGAGTTAGGTAGGAAATGCATTTTTCAATGTTGAATTCTCCGACACCTATAGCACCCGTTGGGCAGGCATTTATGCATTTGTTACAATTTGAACAATGAAAATTGCTTTTTTCACTAAATTTTAGGTGCAAGTTTGTTATAATATAGCCAAAAAACACTGCCGAACCACCGTTTTTGGTAATTACATTCCCGTTTTTTCCCTTGTAACCAATTCCACTTCTAATGGCAACTGCCCTGTCCACCAATGGGCCTGTATCGGCAAAAGACATACATTCAGCATTAAATTCAGTTATTAAAAGCCGTTCCAGCTCACTAAGCTTTCTCTTCATAAAAATGTGATAATCCTCGCCTATTGCTCCAATGGAAATATAGCCTCTAAGTTTTCCGTCGCTCTGTACAAGCACATTTTTGCTATACCCTTTTGCAACAACAATAATGCTTTTTGCATTTGGCATGGTAAGCCGTGGTGAAATTCTCTTTTCAATATCCTTTTCAACAAAGCCCAAAAGGGTATCCTCAGTGTTTGTAAGACTTTGGCGTAAATCCTCAAAATCTTCAGCACTGCAAATACCCACATCAGAAAATCCATTTTCAATTGCAAATTCATTAATTATGCTTTCAGCTGTCGTTTTCATTTGTAAATTCCTTCATTTCAGTAATGGTAACAAATTCCACGCCCATTTTTTCTATTTCAGGTGCTAAATCCTTTATTGCTTGTGCCGTAATTTTTCCACCCTCTGGACCAACATGCCCAATAGCAATTGCATTTCCGTTTTTAACTGCTATTTCAGCCGCCTTCATAAGCTGTTTTTTAACAACGCATATGTCATCTGTGCTGTCCAAAAACACATCCCGTCCTAAAAGGGAACAATCCCTGCTTTCGCATAATTTTTTCGATACGGATTTTGCAGTGGTTCGGCTGTCAATAAAAATAAGCCCTCTGTCTGCAACCTGGTTAACCACAACGTTTAATGCCCGTTCGTCCTCCATAACGGCAGACCCCATGTGATTGTTTAACCCTACAGCACCGTCTACAATAGAGAAAGCCTCCTCCACAACTGTTTTAATTTCATCATCAGTCATATTTAGAAAAATTCCCTTATCACCAACCCAAGACTTTTTACCAACAAGACTTTCCATAGGCATATGCACTATAATTTCCTTGCCTGCGGCTTTAACCTTATCAATATCTTCTAGGGTTCCTTCAGAAAATGGCATAATAGCAGCTGTAAAAGGAATATCTAATGCAAGCATTTCATCTGTACCTTCTCCATGATTTCCAAAATCGTCTATAATAATGGCAAGATGACCCTTAGGTGTATTGGCTGACGAAGCTAAAATTGCACGTCGGTTTATAAGTTTTGCACTAACAGTAACTACACAAATAAAAAGGCACACCAGCAAAAGACTGTTTTTTATTGCTTTTTTTGTTAAAACAAAAAACATACACCACCACTCCTTAAGAAGTTCCAATGGAAAACCCTTTATATTAAATCCGTTCTTCCATGGTATATGTTTATTGCAATATATAAAATTTATTCTACTTTATTCACCAATGTAGGCGAAACGTCTTACCTTTTTACCTTCAAACTCAACTTCCTCGTTCCACATTGATAATGGACGAACCCAAACGCCGCCATCATCATACATTGCTTTATAAACAATCATTTCCTCAAGGGTTTCAGAGTGCCTTGCAATGTACAGCACGCAATATTCATTTCCCTTAAAATGACGGTATCTTCCAATTTTAATTTCTTCCATCACAACTCTATAACCTCCATATTTTCCAGTGCTTTTTCAAGGAAAGAAGGCAGTTCATTAAGCTTATACTCCATTTTATCTATAACGCTGGTTTTTGGCTTGGTTTCTGGATGCTTTGCTACAAAAATTGTACAACAGTCCTCGTATGGCTGTATGGATGTGTCGAATGTACCAATTCGCCTTGCAATATCCACAATTTCTTGCTTGTCCATGCCCGCAAGGGGACGAAGTACAGGCATTGTACAAGCCGCATTTATGGCATTTATGCCCTGCATTGTTTGGCTTGCAACCTGACCAATACTATCTCCTGTAATAAGTGCCATTGCGTTTTCACTTTCAGCAATTTTTTCCGCCGCACGCATCATGCTTCGTTTAAGAAAAATTGTAAGCTTGTCCTCTGGAACATGTTCCAAAAGGTATAACTGTAAATCTGTAAATGGAACAACGTAAAGCTTGAACCCACCTGTATACTGGGAAATTATTTTCCCAAGGTCAATAACCTTTTGTTTTGCACGCTCACTGGTATATGGCGGTGAATGGAAATATACTCCGCTTACCTCAACACCACGTTTTGCCATCATAAATGTTGCAACAGGGCTGTCTATGCCACCAGATAAAAGGCTTACACCCTTGCCAGATGAACCGTAAGGCAAACCGCCAAAACCCTTAATAAATTTTGAATAAATGTAAACTTCGTTTCTAATTTCCACAAATAAAGTTTCCTGCGGATTATGAATATCTACCGTAAGGTTTGGCATGTTGTCCAAAAGGTAACCGCCAACCTCTGCCGAAAGTTCGTTGGATAACAACGGAAACTGCTTGTTGCTTCTCTTTGTTACCACCTTAAAGGTTATTGGCTTTTCAGCATAAAATTTTTGCATATGCCCTAAAGCACTTTGGCATATATTATCAACACTTTGGTCTGTAATCTTAATTCCTGGGCAAACGCCAAGAATACCCAGCACACAAATTACCTTTGGAATAATGCGGTCAAAATCCATTTCACCGCCTCTGTCCTCCACTATAAGCCTGCCTTGCTCTCGCACTACGTAAAAATTGCCCTCGCTGTCTATGTTCCGGCGAATACTTTCCACCAATTTTGTAACAAATAAACGGCGATTGTTGCCACGCATGGCTATCTCTCCATACTTAACTATCAAAACTTTTTCTACCATACTTTTCTCCTTGAAAACAAAATTTGTATCAACTAAATTCATGACAGAACCTTGAGGGCTTTGCCCTCAAACACCCACAAGGGTTTCACTGGTCAGCACTTTGCGACCCAAAGCTGTCCTGCGGACAGATGGCATGTCTTTGCCATTGCATAATTGACCCATCTAAAACCGCATAAATATGCGGTTTTAATAAAAGTTTTTGGTCTTGCTTTTTTCAAAAAGCGAGTGGGTTTGGGCAACGCCCAAGGTTTTTTCTATCTTTTTCTGTTAAACCGCCTAAGCATTGGCACAAGCTCTTTCAGTGCCTCAAGACAAATGTCTGCCTCTTCAATGGTGTTAAGCCTTGTAAAGCTGAACCTTACAGACCCAACAATATCATCTTCTTCCACTCCTAATGCACCAAGAACACTGCTTTGTACCTTCTTTTTGCTGTTGCACGCACTGCCTGCGGATACAAAAATTCCTTTGTCCTCAAGTGCATTTAAAAGCACAGGGCTTCTCAAATTTTTAAAGGCAATATTAAGCACATATGGGCTTGCCTTGTCTATGTCCTCACCATTTATAAAGGTGTCCTCAATGCCGTAAAGTATACCCTCTGCAAGGTGCTTTTTAATTTTCATAACCTTTTGAGTGCTTTCTGTTAAATTTTTGTAGCTTTCCTCTGCCGCCAGTGCAATTGCCGCCGCACCTGCCGCATTTTCCGTTCCGGCCCTCATTCCTTTTTGCTGACCGCCACCAAACATAATTGGTTTAACCTTTAAGCCAGATTTAATATACAAAAATCCTAACCCCTTTGGGGCATTAAATTTGTGTCCGCTTGCGGAAAGCATATCTATATTGCATTTGCGTACATCAATTTTATATTTGCCAAAAGCCTGTACACCGTCAACGTGATATAGGGTATTGGGATTAGCATTTTTTATTGCCTTTCCAATGGTTTCCACATCTTGAACAGTGCCAATTTCGTTATTAATAAGTATTGTGCTTACTAAAATAGTGTCACTTCTAATGGCATTTTTAAGGTCATCAATATTCACATAGCCTTTTTCGTCCACAGGAAGAAACTGTACTTCATAACCCTCTTCTTCCAGTGCTTTAAATGGAAGTGAAATGGCAGGGTGTTCAATTTGGGTAGTTATAATGTGCTTTCCACTGCGGTAATACCCTTTTGCTGTGCCAAAAACTGCGATGTTGTTGCTTTCCGTTCCTCCACTGGTGAAAATTATTTCCTCGTGGCTTTGGGCATTTATAATCCTTGCAAGCGTTTGTGCCGACTCTTTAATAACGTGTTCTGCCTCCATACCCAACCTACTTCCACTGCTTGGGTTTGCATAGGTATTAAGCAATATTTCTGTGAATCTTTCCGCCACTTCAGGCAATGCCCTTGTGCTTGCCGCATTATCAAAATAAATCATTTTTTCTCATCCTAACTCGTATAGCAGTATGGCAACTGTTGCCATGCCTGCTGTTTCTGTTCTTAAAATTCGTTTTCCAAGGGAAACAGATAAAATTCCGTTTTCCATAGCTAGTGCTATTTCTTCATCTGCAAAACCACCCTCAGGGCCTATAAAAATAGCAATTTCATTACCCGAAAAGCTTTTTACAAATTCTCGTATTCCACGTTTTTCCTCGTGTTCATATGGTATAATTGCTCCTTGTGCCATTGCACCAAATTTAACGGCTTCTTTGAAGGTAATAACATCACCAATTTGCGGTATAATTCCTCGCCCGCTTTGCTTTGCGGCAGACTCTGCAATTTTTTGCCACCGCTCAATTTTCTTCACGCTATCTTTTTTGTCTAGCTTAACAACGGCACGGTGTGTTGCCACAGGAACAATTTTTTCAATACCCAACTCAACACATTTTTGTATAATCATTTCCATCTTATCTGCCTTTGGCAAGCCTTGAAAAAGAGTTATTTTCGTTTTCGGCTCACTTTGGCATGGATTTTTTTCATTTATTTTAAGGATTACTTCTTTTTTGTCAACATCGGTAATTTCACAGCAATAATCAGTTCCGCAGCCATCGCAAACCTCTACATTATCACCCTGCTCACTGCGTAAAACCGTTGCAAGGTGCTTTGCATCTTCGCCAGTTATAACAATAGTATCCTCTGTTATGCTTTCTGGCAAAACAAAATATTTTGGCATATATATCTCCTTTGCTTACCTTCCAACATACTGGCTTGCTATGGCAACCCAATCCTTTTTCCGTTTGGTTTCCAGTTCCTTAAAACCATTTTCCGTTAGGGCAGAAACAACATCATCGTATCTTTCGCTAATAATTCCCGAGCAAATAAAAATACCGTTGTCCTTAATAAAATCTTTAACCATTGGGCTAAGGGCAATAATAATATCTGCAACAATGTTTGCCTCAACTACGTCATAAGTTTTACCGCCAAACAAGCTTATAAATTTTTCGTCCTCTAAAATGTTTCCAGCATAAACATCATATCTGCTTTCTGCAATATCATTCATTCTAGCATTTTCAGTTACAATTTCAATTGCATTAGGGTCAATGTCCACTGCCGCCGCATAGCTTGCACCTAGCAAAAGGCTTGCAATAGAAAGTATTCCGCTTCCACAGCCAACATCAAGTACTTTGTCGCCCTCTTTAACATAATTTTCAATGTGTTCAATACAGCATTGGGTAGTTTCGTGGGTACCTGTGCCAAAAATATGCCCTGGGTCAATTTTTAAAATTGCCTTGTCCGTTTCCTCTGTAAGTTCTTCCCAGCTTGGCTTTATCATAATTCTATTGCCAATAGGAAAAGGCTTAAAATATTTTTTCCAGTTGTTAGCCCAGTCCTCTTCCTTTATGTTTTTCATAGTAACTCCAAGGCTTCCCAAATCAAATTCCTTTTCGGTTTCTTTAAGGCTTATAAGTCCGCTTTTAACCGCCGTAAGGGTTTCCATTCCATTTAAATTATCTGTAACAAAAAAGGTTATTCCCGTTGGATGGTTTGTTTTTTCCTTTACAAGGTCATCTTCAATATAATCCCATTCCCGGTTAGGGTTTTCAAGAAACTCCATAAATTCTCGTCCGTCCTCAATCATAAGCCCTGTAAGCCCACAACTGTAAAGTAGTCCACTAACAATTTCAAGTCCATCCTCCGATGTTTCCACAAATATTTCAAGCCAGTCCATAATGACCTCCATTTATTTTATCCATTAATTTAACCTTGCTATTTTATTACAATACACATCTACCTGCAATTATTTTTTTCGCTTCATGCTTCTTATTATATCCTTTGTTTCCTTATCCACCCTAAGGCTTTCAATAATTTTTTGCAGTGCCTTGTTGTAAGTAAAATCATCAAGGCTGTTGTCTTTAAATAATTCCATTGTTTTTTCAGGATACTTCACAAAGCACACACTAATTCCCCATGCAACACCCATTTGCACATAATATTTGTCGCTTTCAATACTTCCGTAAATTCTAAGAATATCATCTATATATTCATCGCTTATGAAGCTAGACATCAGCATTACCACGCCAAAACGAATGTCAAATTCCTTATCGCTTTGCAAATATGGCTGTAAAAATTTATAAACCGTTTTTTCGTCCTGCTTTTTTATTTTGAACGCAGAAACTGTAGAATCGCACACTGCCCAGTTATTTATATAGGGAATAAAATCCTTTAAATATTCCAACTTTGTATCAATATCTGCCTTGCAATAGCCAATTACCAAGCCACATGTAATGGTTTCTTCATAACTATCGAATTTAACCATTTTTATAAAACCGTCATAGTCACCCTTGGCAATATTTTTTGCGAAACCCTTCACTACAGGGGAACGTACACCTCTTACCTCGCCAACACCTGGCACAAGTTTTTTATGAAATTCCATATAGCCTTTATCAGCATTTTCATCCAGCATAGCCAAAAACTCATCATAGCTTTCTTTTGTAAATTTCTCCATTAAAAACACCTCTTGAACTTATTGTAACAAAAAAGAGCGTATTCCGCTACTGGAATACGCCCAAAATTTTTCTTACAGTACTTTGCCTAAAAGCTTGCAAAGAGGATATCCAATTACAGCAACAACAACCGTCTTAACTACGTTAAATGGAGCGATTGCAAATAAAACCAATGTTTTTAAATCTACTACTGAGCCATTCACCTTATTTGCTATTTCCACAAAAGCCTCAATAGGTGCACCAAATGCCGCCGCATAAGCAGGAATAAGTATGTAGTAGTTGAAAGCACAAGCTACTGCCACCATTACTATGCAACCTACAACAGTTCCCTGAATAAAGCCAACAAGACTTTTATTTTTCTTATAAAATAAACCAATTGGCAATACAAGTGAAATACCCATAATGAAGTTTGCCAATTCTCCAACACCAGCAGTGCTTGTTTTAAAAAGGTGCAGTACATTTTTAATAAGTTCTATCATTACTCCAGCCAAAGGGCCCATGGTAATTGCACCAATAAGTGCAGGCAGGTCGCTGATATCAATTTTCAAAAAGCTTGGGAAAATAGGCAATGCCAATTCAAACATCATAAGTACAATAGAAACCGCACTAAGCATTCCTACCTTTACCATTGTTGATGTATCCATTGCTTTTTTTCTTGAAACTACATTTTCCATAAAATTCATCCTCCTAAGAATAAAATTAAACTTTTATTTTATTATTAGAATATACAAGGTTCTTTTGATTAAAAAAGCGTCCCGAAAAATTAATTTCAGGACGCTAAAAAGCAAAATGATTACACGCAAGAAAATACTTACGCCTTGTCATTCTTCTCTCATCCAGACTTTACTGTCGGTTTTGGATTTTCACCAAATCAGCAGAAGATTTATTTCTAAACCTCCGCTCGTGGACTTTAACCACCGGTCGGGAATTACACCCTGCCCTGAAGAACTTTGTTATTCTGTTTACGCTAATATTATACCTATATATCATTTTTATGTCAATAGATAAAATCAAGCCCTTGAGGGCTTTGCCCTCAAACACACACAAGGGTTTCACCTGTTGACCCACTTTAAACCGCATGAATATGCGATTTTTGTGAAAGTTTTTGGTCTCGCTTTTTTCAAAAAGCGAGTGGGTTTGGGCAACGCCCAAGGTTTTCCTTCAATCTAAAACCGCATAGATATGTGGTTTTAGTAAAAGTTTTTAGTCTTGCCTTTTTCAAGAAGCAAGTTGATTTTGGCAAAGCCCAAGGTTTTTCTTTTAAATCTGGCTAAGCACCTTTTTCATTGCCTTCGCCGCTTCAGCAGGCAGTTGGTCGTAACCGCCTTTTTCCGTTTCACGAGACTTAATGAATTTATACCTGTCTGTAAGGCGTGCCATAAGTGTAGTTTTGTAATCATGGTCTTGCATATTAGGAACAAATCCGTCAATCTCCATAATTTCAATGTCTGTAAACTCTGCCCATTTCCTAAAGAATGCTGTGTCATCAATAATAGCCTCTATACAGCTAAGGGTAACCTCTTTGGGTATCTTTTTATCCATAAGTGAGCCTGTGTTAAGCACATAGCATTCTACTCCTCGCTCCTCAAAAAGCTGTTTGAACTTATTGTAATCCTCCACTAAAGGATATGTTCTAAAAGGATTAGCATAGCTTTCAAAAACCAGTGCATCTGGGTCTACCCCTGGTGCAAGTCTTTCGGCAGAACTTCGCTTTGTAGCTAGTGCCGCACCCATAACAGATGAAAGAATAGGACCTTTTATTTTAATAATTGGTGGCATTGTTGGGTCTTTCATCAGCCAGAAAATTGCGTTTATAGGCTCTTTAATTTTGTCTACACGGTTAGGACTCCATAGTTTGCTTTTAATTGCACGACCGTTTCCATTACGCAAATCCTCTGTAACAAGCACAACATTATTGTCCTCGTCTATGGTAGCACCCACATTTTGCACCGAAAGCAAATACTTATTATCTGGGCTTACCATTGGATAATCCTGTGTTTTATCAAAATATGAAGGCTCTAGGGCAACAGATGACCCATCAACTGTGCTTATAATAAAAGCGTCATCGTGAAGCACCGTTACATCATACTTATTGTTGTGCTTTGCATGGGTAATTGTGCTTTTGCCTGAACCAGAAAGCCCAAAAACTCCAACAACAAATTTTTTACCACCTTCAAGGTTATATCTTTTTTGTCCGCCGTGGCAAGAAGCATAACCGTGTCGGTTTGCAATGCCCCATGCAAGGGTAAGTGTACCTTTTTTAAGTTCACCAAAATACCTCATGCCCAAAACACAGGCACAGTTGTGCAACGGGTCAAAAAAAGCAAGACCAAGTGGATAGTCTGGGTGTGACCAATCGGGGTCTGCAAAGAAATAGATATCTCCTTCATCGTTCATCTTGTTGGATATTCTATACATTCTTGTATATTCATCAGTTATGTATTGGAAGTTAAGAAGCCAGTTATACATAAGGGTTTCGTGTCCCTCTGGAATTAACAAATTAGCTCTAACCATAAAGTCTTTATCAAGACCAATGTAGGATTTTGCGTGGTAAAGCTTTTTCTTTCTTGCGGCATAAATAGCGTCTCTAATTTCTCCGCAGATTTTAGGCACATCAACTCCTGGTTCTCCTGCAATTCGCCTTGCGGCAGCAGTTCTGCCAATAACTGCACCATCGTTAAACAAAATTACTCTGCTTCCAGGCTCAAGCCCAACTTCTTCAGGTCTTTCCACCAAAAGGTCGGTTACAATGGTGCCCGGTGTGCTGCACGCAAGCTTATAGCATTCCTTAAGTGAAGTTACACGCTGAACATTATTGCCGTAAAAAGCCGTTTCAATCGTAGTTCTTGCCATAGAAAACAGTGGATTTTCTCCACCTATTTCATCCCACTTAAACTTCACCTTTGTTGCCATTCACAATGCCTCCTGACTATAAAATTACCCATCAGAAAATTAAATATTGCTTAATAATTTTTCCACCATATTGTTGGAATTTACTGCGGCAATTTTTGCAAATTCTGTAAAGCTCATGCCTGCTTCTCCGTCAGCGTTATCTGAAATAGAACGAATAATAACAAAAGGAACTTTGTTAAGATAGCAAGCGTGACCAATTGCCGCACCCTCCATTTCAGCACAATATGCACCAAAAAGCTTCCATATTCTATCTTTTTGCTCTGTACTGCTTATAAACTGGTCGCCACTAGCAATACGTCCTGCGTAAACTGCATGGTTTGTACATTCCTCGCCTGCTAGTTTTGCAAGGTCAATAAGCCTTCTGTCTGCCTTAAAAAAGCTTTCCTCCATACGTGGAATAGTTCCAACAGGGTCTCCAAGCACTGATGTATCCATGTCATGCTGAACAGTGTCTGTAGAAACCACAACATCACCAATTTTAAGGTCTTTAAATATAGCACCTGCAACGCCTATGTTTATTATACAGTCAACTGCAAAATGGTCTATAAGCACCTGTGCACAAATAGCGGCATTCACCTTGCCTATACCGCATTTTACTATAACAATGTTTTTGCCACTATGCTTTGCCATGTAAAAATCTGACCCAAGTATGTTTTTTGCAGTAATAATTTCAGATGTCTCTCTCAGTAGAGCCACTTCTTCGTCCATGGCTCCAATAATACCTATTGTATTCAAATATGTTCCTCCTTCTAAAGTACATTTGTTTCCAACGTTAAATATGCAAAAATCCTTAGAAAATTATTTGTATATTATCACATTTGTATGTTAATATACAATAGTAAAGTAATATCTTAATACCATTTTTAACCTTTATTATGAATAAAATAAATAAATTCATAAAGTTAGAAGGTTCAAAATGAAAGCATTAATTGGTGTAACTGCATGTATTGATAATAGTAACGGACGTTTTTTTGTAAACCCGGGGTACATTAACGCAGTGTATAAAAGCGGAGGTATACCCATTATTTTATGCCCTGTACAAAGAAGAGAAATACCTGATATTTTAAGGAAAATTAACGGCATTATACTTACAGGCGGTGGTGATATTAACCCTCTTATTTTAGGTGAAGAACCCTGTAATAATATAGGTGAAATTTCCCCAATTAGAGATACCTTTGAAATTGCCTTAACACGCCTTGCATTACAGTATAGAATTCCTATACTTGGTATTTGCCGTGGTATGCAGGTTATGGCAGTGGCGGCAGAGGGTAAAATTGTTCAAGATATACAATCCTCCATATGCCATATGCAAAAATCACCAAGGAATGTTAAAACCCATACTGTGAATATAAAAAAAGACTCAATACTTTTTTCAATTTACGGCAAAAAAAAGATTGCCGTAAATTCTTTCCATCATCAGTCCGTTTCGGATTGTGGAAAAATTTTTCGTGCATGTGCATTTTCGGCAGATGGAATTATTGAGGCAATGGAAAATATAAAAAATTCCTTTGCACTTGGTGTACAGTGGCACCCAGAAACTCTTTACCATTCAAACCAGTGTGAAAAGAATATATTTACTGCATTAATTAATGAAGCAAAGAAATACAAGGAGGATTTTAAAAATGTTTATTAAAATGTTTAATCCCGATATGGCTATCGATTTTCTTACAACATCTGTACACAAGCTTTTGTACTTCATTTTAATACTCATTGTATGTGCAATTTCAATAAAAGTGTCCACAAAATCCATTACAACCCTTTTTAATACCCATATTGGAAATTCAAAGCACTTCGATTCAAAAAAAAGTGCAACCCTTGGTGCAGTTATGTCCAGTGTTGTAAAATATGTAATTATATTTGTTGGCGTGTGTTCAATTTTGGTAGATTTGGGTGTTCCGCCAACAACCCTTGCCACAGTTCTTGGTACAGGAACTGTAGCCATTGGTTTAGGTGCACAAAACGTAATTAAAGACCTTATTGCAGGCTTTTTAATTCTGCTTGAAAACCAGTTCGGTGTTGGAGATATTATAACAATAGATGGTAAAACAGGTGTTGTAGAGGATATTACAATTCGCACAACCCAAATTAGAAGTGCCGACGGTACTCTGCACATTATTCCAAATGGCGGAATAAGTGTGGTAAGCAATCTTTGCAAAGAGTATGCAAATGCCATAGTTGACGTAGACGTAGATTATAAAGAAAACTTGGAACACGTTCTTAAAATACTAAATGACGAAATGGAAATCGCAAAAAAAGAGATAAAAACTCTTCGCAACAAGCCAACTGTGTTGGGCGTTATAAACCTTGGCGATAAAGGCATTACAATACGTACCCTTGCCGAATGTGAGGTTAAAGAAAACTTTGCAACCGAGCGTGAATTAAGGCTTCGTATTAAAAACCGTTTTGATAAGGAAAATATTTCTATTCCTTTTCCGCAACGCACCATACACATGGCTGAAAAATAGGAGGTATACACATGGATTATTCTGTTGGAGATATTGTACAAATGAAGAAAACCCACCCTTGCGGCGGCAACCAATGGGAAGTACTTAGAACAGGCATGGATTTTCGTATTAAATGTATAAAATGCGGACATTTAGTTATGCTTCCACGACCCAAATTTGAAAAAAGCGTTAAAAAAATAATTACAAAAGCTGGTGCAAACAATGAAGCTTAGAATAGTTGCAGCCCTTGCGGCAGTGTTACTTGGCACTGGAATTTTTGCAGGCTGTGCAGATAAAAAAGAATATTTGCCCGAAGCCACCAACGATAAACAACTTGCTGTAGTTGCAGATGAAACTAAAGAGGAAGAGCCTCTGCCGCCTACCCTTGAGGAAAGTGCCAATGAAATGCTTAAAAGCATGACCCTTGAAGAAAAAGTTGGTCAAATGTTTTTTGCAAGATGCCCTACTCAAAATGCAGTGGATGATGTTAAAAATTATGCCCTTGGAGGTTACATACTTTTTGCCAGAGATTTTGAAGGCAAAACCCCAGAAAACGTAAAAAATAATATAGAAAGCTACCAATCCGCCGCCACAATACCTATGCTTATTGGCATTGATGAGGAAGGCGGAAAGGTAGTAAGGGCAAGTAAATATTCTGCTTTTCGTGCCACACCATTTTCTTCACCTCAACAGCTTTATGCAAATGGAGGTCTTGATGCGGTTAAAGCTGATACAGCAGAAAAGTCCGACTTTTTAAAGGCTTTGGGTATAAATGTTAATTTAGCACCCGTTTGTGATGTTTCCCAAAACCCAA
>JAQVIB010000207.1 GCA_028695945.1 Lachnospiraceae bacterium | reverse complement strand
AACTATTCTTATTTTCAGCTACAAAAATGAATGGTATAGGTAATCCTAAAATAATAGATTCAATTAACTTAGATTGCCTTTCTTCATCCCATGTGAAATCTCGTTGATATTCTGGTATAAAAATATAATTAAATTTTTTCTTTTCTTTCCCAATATCATCCTCATCTGGCAAACTATCATTATATTTATTTGATATAGCTTCTACTGTTAAATCTCTAACATCATACCTAACAGTTCTTCTTTTCGAATAAATTTCTTCTTCAACTTCCTCAATAGTTGCTTTGTTGTTCATTTCTATATACCTCCGAACTTTTAATAGGTTTTAAATAAATGTAATATAATATGGATTAATTTAATTATACTCGCTTTACATAAAATGGCAATAAATTTTATTTTTTCACATACTAGCTTTATTTTTCCCGAAACAACCACTCCTACAAACTAATATTATAACCATGAACATTATCAACCCTATAATATTAAAGGAGGAAACACCAATGCCAATTACAGAAAAAGCAACCATCAAGAGCAAATGCACCTTCTCGAAAGACAGAAAACACAAGTTTCTGCTCACCCTAGAATGGGAAGAGAAAAAGCCAAAGGCGGTTGTCATCATGACATCACCTGCAGAAGCCAACTGTATTGTAACAGACCTAACCACAAGCCTTGTCATCAAAAACCTACACTCTTTGGGCTACGGAGGGTGCGACCTTGTAAACCTTGGTTCTAAGCTGTACTACAACAAACCCATTGTGGATAAAACAGAAGAAGATTACAACAAGGAAAACCAAGAGGTCATTCAGCGGTGTGTAGCAGATGAAAAGAACGAAAAAACAATCATTGCATGGGGTTCGTGTGGTGATAGCAACAAAAGAATACAAACATACCAAAAGACCCTGTTAGAGAAGCTTTCTTGCTATGAAAGTAAGCTTTTTGTAATTGAAGATGGACGTGGCAAGAAAGGGCTTCACCCTCTCACCCCATCTGTAAGAAATCACTGGAAGCTAGTGCCTTTTCAAATGCAAAACAACCAGAATCAGCCCTCTGAATCTCCTGCCCTTCCTGATGTAGCCACAGAGGAAGAGAAGCCCCAAGAAGCAGATGTTCCAACAGAGGAAACCACAGAAAACCAACAAACAGCAGAAACAGCAGAATAAGACCTAATCCTAAATAAGGATTGGGTCTATTTTTTGTGCCAAAAAACTAAAAAGGAGTGAATGAAATGCCTTGGATTAAAATTATTATTTACATATTTCTGTAAGAAATTAAGTACATCAGCTATTGACCATTTAAAGGAGATTGATAACCATGTTATATATTGTAGGAACACAAAAAGAAGCTAAAAAGCTAAAGAAATTGTTACCTAAGAAAGTTTTTGTAGAAGTAATGGGAACTGCCAAAATCATAGATGAAACCTATGGAGCTGACAGAGATGTTTTTGAAGAAGATGGAGGTTACATTTGTATTGTAGAAAATGATACTGATGTTACAGAGCTAAAAACAAAGTATGAAATGGATTTGTATACCACCAACCCCGAATACTGTACCAAACTTTCAAAAGAATGGCTAAACGTGCTAATTCTATGTAACAACGAATTCGCTATCACTGTTCTTCTATCCACCAAAACCGCTGTAAGCGAAAGGTTCTGCGATGATATGTAAATGTAATGATATATCTATAAATACTAACATTTACAATGGAAATGTTATTTTCTTTGTAAAATGAAATGATAATCTCTTTATATTATAATTTGATAAAAAGTGACAAGAGGTGATAAAAATTCAGGACAAAACAAAATTGCATGGTATAGAAAATTCTCATCTAGCTGGGATATATAAAGACTTTGCTGAACTCATTGGGTATGAAAATGTAGTCATCATATACCATAACATGGGCGGTCAACAGGTTACATTTCCTAAAAAGCTCTATTCCAAGGAATACATTGATAGTGAAATTTTAAGGCTGTATGATGGAAACAATATAAAACAGTTAGCCAAGCAATTTAACTATACAGACTGCCATATTTACAGAATTTTAAAGCAATATAAAAGTTGCCAAAACAAAACAAATACAAAAGGAGCTGTTACAGAATGATTCGTTTAATTCTAAGTATTATTGTAGCAATAATTGTATGGGCTACTTACCACAAAATATTCAGTGTAGCCTATTTCGGTTTAGGTGCGTTTGTTGCAGAGATATGGGTATGCTTCATTATTGGCTATTCACTTGTAAATTATCTTTTTTGATGAAAAATAAAATTTATTAGGAGGTAAAAAATATGGACTCAATTGAAAATTATAGAAACGCCTTAGAAGAAGAAGTCCTTGCGGTTTTTTATGAAAAGTACGATGAAGAAATTCATTGTCTTGATGATGTAATAAAAAAATACCCTAACATTATACATAGTATATTTTTAGCAACTTTAGATGATATTGGGAACGCAATAAACCATGATTTTGGAAATGGTAATAGCTTCCCTTGGGATAAAGTTCTTGTATCTGGTCAGTTTTTTAAAATTCATGATGTATACATGGAAATTTTGCAACTTGCAGATAACAGAAACAACCAAAGAGCATATCAAAGAAGTGGAAGAAGCCACTGGCAAGGTGGTGGATTTGGTATCAAAGGGGCAATCAAGGGGGCAGCCATGGCTGGCATGATGAACGTAGGTACAAATTTAGTGCGTGGTATTGGTGATAGCGTTGTCAATTCCAATGACAAAAACTGGATTGAAGCCAAAAAAAGAGAAGTTTACAACAGTGTAGATATGTGTGAATTTTTAGGCTACGATGTACTAGCTTCCTTTAGCAATATTTTTGATTATATTTTTTATAAGTAAATGAATTAGTTAAGAAAGATAAAATCAGTTGAATATTGTAATTTGTGTGTATCCCTGCCAAAGACTAGCTTTTGAAAGAAATTAAAGTCGGGTCATACACTGAAGCCCTAACTGGGGCTTCAGGTATACCCTTCAAAGAGAAACCCACAAGGTTTCTTTTTTTGATTTTTTTCTTGTCAACCCAATGGCATTGGAACAGCAAATTGAATGAACAGAAAGGTTTTCTATCCCTCGAGAGGATAAAGCTAAAGACGCAACCTCAAAACAACTGTAAAACACCATGGGAAAAATCCCATATAGCTTCCGTCAAAAATTTCTACTATTACAATTGAGGTAAATGAACTTCACGTTTTCCCGTAGTTCC
>JAQVIB010000023.1 GCA_028695945.1 Lachnospiraceae bacterium | reverse complement strand
TGTTGGGTTTAGGTCTGGTCTTTTGCGGACTCTTAACAGCTATGGTAAAAGAATGGGTCTTTTAAAAGATGGAGACAAAAACCTTACAGGTGATGACGTTCGTGAGGGTCTTACAAGTGTTATAAGTGTGAAAGTGCCTGACCCTCAGTTTGAAGGTCAAACTAAAACAAAGCTTGGCAATAGTGAAGTTAAAGGTGCTGTAGACAGCGTTGTAAGCGAACAGTTAACCTATTTCCTTGAGGAAAACCCTTCAATTGGTAAAATTATATTCGAAAAAGCTCTTGTTGCTTCAAGGGCTAGGGATGCGGCGAAGAAGGCAAGAGAGCTTGTAAGGCGTAAAACTGTTTTGGAAAGCTCCAGACTTCCTGGAAAGCTTACTGACTGTTCCGACAGAAACCCTGAAAATTGCGAAATATATCTGGTAGAGGGTGACTCTGCTGGTGGTTCTGCCAAAAAAGCACGTGACCCTAAAACACAAGCTGTGCTTCCACTTAGAGGTAAAATTCTTAATGTTGAAAAAGCACGTATTGACAGAATTTTGAACAGTGATGAAATTAAAAATATGATAACTGCCTTTGGCACAGGTATTTCAGAAGATTTTGATATAGATAAGCTTAGGTACCACAAAATTGTAATTATGACGGATGCCGATGTTGACGGTGCACATATTCGTACTTTGCTTTTAACTTTCTTTTACCGCTATATGCAGCCACTTATTACAGCAGGCAAAATTTATGTTGCACAGCCACCACTTTACAGGGTGGAAAAAAATAAACAGCATTACTATGTTTATGATGATAAGCAGCTTGAAGAACTTTATGTTGAAATTGGAAGAACAGGCATTAAAGATATACAGCGTTACAAAGGTCTTGGTGAAATGGACTTTGACCAGCTTAGAGATACAACTATGGCAAAAGAACACAGAATATTGAAAAAGGTAGACTTAATTGATGCTGTTACAGCAGACGAAATTTTTAGCATGCTTATGGGCGATAGAGTTGAGCCAAGGCGTGATTTCATAACGGAAAATGCCCAATACGGCAATTTGGATGTGTAATTAAAAAACCCTGTAGTTGCAAACATTAAAGTATTTATGTAGTTAACTTGTTTAGCAATTTGGTTGCCTAAGGTATTTAAGAAAGGAATTTAAAAATGAGTGAAAACCAGATAGACAAAATGGTTGGTATTGATATAGGCGAAGAAATGAAAAAGTGCTATATCGACTACGCCATGAGTGTAATTGTAGCAAGGGCTTTGCCCGATGTAAGAGATGGTTTAAAGCCTGTTCATAGACGTATTTTGTTTTCCATGAGTGAAATGAACTTAGACCCATCAAAGGGTTATAGAAAAAGTGCCCGTATTGTTGGTGATACCATGGGTAAATATCATCCTCATGGCGATGGCTCTATTTATCAGGCAATGGTAAGAATGGCACAGAATTTCAGCATGAGATATATGCTTGTAGACGGTCACGGTAACTTTGGTTCAATTGACGGTGACGGTGCAGCCGCTTCACGTTACACGGAAGCAAGAATGAGTAAAATATCAGCAGAAATGCTTGCTGATATAGATAAAAATACAGTCGATTTTGAGCCAAATTATGACGGAAATGAAAAAGAACCTACTGTTCTTCCATCACGTATACCAAATTTGCTTGTAAACGGCTCTTCTGGCATTGCGGTTGGTATGGCAACAAATATACCGCCACATAACCTTGGCGAGGTTATAGACGGCGTTGTGAAGATGATAGATAACAAAGTTAACGAAAACAGAGAAACTGAAGTTGAAGAACTTATGGAATGTATTAAAGGACCAGATTTTCCTACAGGTGCAACAATCCTTGGCAGAAGTGGAATACGTGCCGCTTACCGCACAGGTCGTGGTAAAATTTTGGTAAGAAGCAGATTAGAAATTGAGCCTGCATCAAATGGCAGAGAAAAAATTGTAGTAACCGAAATTCCTTATCAGGTAAATAAGGCTAGGTTGGTAGAAAAAATTGCCGATTTGGTTAGAGAAAAGAAAATTGAAGGAATAAGCGACATTTTAGATGAGTCTGCCGGTGATGATATTAAAATTACCATAGACCTTAAAAAAGATGTAAATTCCAATGTAGTTTTAAATCAGCTTTATAAATACACACAGCTTCAAGAAAGCTTTGGCGTTATTTTGCTTGCCCTTGTAAATGGCAGACCAGAGGTAATGAACCTAAAAACAGTTCTGGAAGAATACATTAAACATCAAGAGGAAGTTGTTACAAGACGTACACAGTTCGACCTTGATAAAGCAGAAAGACGTGCACATATTTTAGAAGGGTTAAGAATTGCCCTTGATAACATTGATGAAGTAATTAAAACCATTCGTGAAGCATATGACGATGCAAAAGAGCGTTTAATGGAGCGATTTGGTCTTTCTGAATTACAGTCACAGGCTATACTTGAAATGCAGTTAAGACGTTTACAGGGTCTTGAGCATGAAAAAATTGACGCAGAATATAAAGAACTTATGGAAAAGATTGAATATTTAAAATCAATTTTAGCAGACAAAAATATACTTTTTGGCGTTATTCGAGATGAAATTTCAGCTATAAGAAATAAGTATGCCGATGAAAGACGTACAGAAATAGTAAATAATCCAGGTGAAATTGATATTGAGGATTTAATTGAGGAAGAAACAAGTGTGTTTACACTTTCTAACTTGAATTATATTAAAAGAACACCTTTGGATACCTATAAGAGCCAGAATAGAGGCGGACGTGGTATTATTGGTATGCAGACAAGGGAAGAAGATTTTGTAAAGGATTTATTTTTATCTTCCACCCACGATACTATTTTGTTCTTTACCAATCACGGACGTGTATATCGCACAAAGGGATACCAAATACCTGAAGCAGGCAGAACAGCAAGAGGTATGGCAATTGTAAATCTTTTGGAAGTTGCCGCAGGTGAAACCATTAGTGCGGTTATTCCTGTAAGGGAATTCCAAGAAGATAAATACCTTGTAATGATTACAAAACAGGGTGTTATTAAAAAGACAGATATGATGAGCTATTCAAACATCAGAAAAGTAGGATTAAATGCAGTTAACCTTAGGGAAGATGATGAGTTAATTTCTGTTCTTCTTACAGAAGATAAAGATGAAATATTTGTTGCTACCCACGATGGTATGGGCATACGATTCAGTGCAGAAGATGCAAGGGCAATGGGTCGTGCAGCAACAGGCGTACGTGCCGTTAAGCTTAGAGAAAATGATTTTGTAATTTCTGCCGATATTATTACCGACGATATGAAGGTGCTTAATGTAACTGAGAATGGCTATGGTAAACGTACTATGGGCAGTGAATTTAACCTTCAAAATAGAGGCGGTATTGGCGTAAAGGTTCATCAGCTTACAGAAAAAACAGGCAACCTTGTATCTACTGTTATGGTTAACGATAATGAAGAGATAATGCTTATTACCAGCGACGGCATTATTATACGTTTGCGTGGGGCAGATATTAGTACATTTGGACGTTCAAGCCAAGGCGTTAAGCTTATGAACCTTAGCGATGGTATTAAGGTAGTTGGCGTGGCTAAAATAACCGAGGATAACATTGAGGAAGCTGAGGATGTTGAACCGGCTGAGGTTTTTGAGTTAGAGGCATGTGAGGACGATGACGATAACCAAGAGTAAAATGTGGGTAAATATAAAAAACTGTGGACAGTTTTAGTTAAAATCAATACAAATGTTAACAAAAGCAGTAATTATAGCCCATATAATTACTGCTTTTTAATTTATTATTTTACGAGGTGTTTAAAATGGAAAATAATTTAGAATTTAGGTTTGCACAAGAGGAGGATGTAGAGAAAATTTTATTCTTTATAAGAGAATTGGCAGACTATGAAAAAATGTTACATGAGGTTGTAGCAACAAAAGAACTATTACAGGAATGGATTTTTAAAAAGAAAAAAGCAGAAGTAATTTTTGCTATGTTGGATGGAGAAGAGATAGGATTTGCATTGTTCTTTCATAATTTTTCAACATTTCTTGGTCGTTCAGGAATTTATTTGGAGGATTTATTTGTTTTGCCGCAATATCGTAAAAATGGATACGGTAAAGGAATTTTTAAACAGCTTGCAAAAATAGCAATAGAAAGAGGCTGCGGACGACTTGAATGGTGGTGCTTGGATTGGAATAAGCCAAGTATAGATTTTTATTTGTCTTTGGGTGCTGAACCTATGGAGGACTGGACGGTATATCGTATTGCAGGTGATGCACTTAAAAACATGGGAAGTGGTAATTCCTAATATTAATTTATTGCTAAAAGATATTAATTTTTTAATATCTTTTTTATTTGCTTAAAAATAAAACTCTACGGAGCGTTTATTGATAATTAATTTATTATAGATTATTATGAACACATGGAGGTGATAATTTTGGACTGCAATAAAGTTGGAAATTTAATTTTAGGTTTAAGAAAAGAAATGAAAATTACCCAGAAACAGCTTGCTGATTTGATGAAAATAAGTGATAAAACAGTTTCAAAATGGGAGCGTGGCTTGGGATGTCCTGATGTATCACTGTTGCCTGAATTATCACAGGTACTTGGTGTTAATATAGAAAAAATATTATTGGGCGATTTAGAGCAAAATGATGTAGATGGAGGAAATATGAAAAGGACTAAATTTTATGTTTGCGGTAACTGCGGAAATGTTATTACTTCTACAGGTGAGGCAGAAGTATCTTGTTGTGGCAAAAAATTAACAGCACTAATTGCTAAACCATGCGATGAAATTCACAACGTTAATGTAGAAACTGTGGAATTTGATTATTATATTACTTTTTCCCATGAAATGACCAAGGAACATTATTTGAATTTTATTGCTTATGTAACCAATGACAGAATGCTTTTTGTTAAGCTGTATCCAGAACAAAGCGGTGAAGTGCGTTTTCCAAAGCTTTATGGAGGAAAACTATTTTTTGGTTGTAATAAGCATGGATTGTGGGTGAAAGAATTATGAAAGAAGAACTGATTTTTACACCTATTGATATGGAAAATTGGTCTATGGCAAAGCAGTTTTACTATTATACACAAGTTGCACCAACAAGCTATACAATTACCGTTAATATAGATGTTACAATTCTTAGGAAAACCTTAAAAGAAAAAGGATATAAATTTTTTCCTGCATATCTTTACTTGGTAACACGTGAAATTAATAAACAAAAAGAATTTCGAGTTGCTGTAAAAGACGGTGTTCTTGGTTATTGGGAAAACCTTACACCGGCTTATCCTCAGTTCCATGAAGATGATAAAACAACCTCTCTTTTATGGACTGAATACGATGATTGTTTTCAAACCTTTTATGAAAAATATATGGAAGATACTAAAACCCATGGAGAAAGTCATGGTATACTTTCATCCAAAGGGTTTCCTTTACCAAATACTTATGTTATTTCATGCATACCTTGGTTTACTTTTAATAGTTTTTCACTTCATAATCACGGAATTAAGGATTACTATTTTCCAAGCTTTGAGGCAGGTGGTTTTGTTGAAAACAATGGAAAAATTATAATGCCCCTTTCTGTAACAGTTCATCATGCTACAACAGATGGTTATCATTTAAAGGTATTTTTTGAAGAATTGCAAAGAAGTATAAATAACCCCAACGAGTGGTTATAGTTGAAAAAACCTTGGGCGTTGCCCGAATCCACTCGCTTTTTGAAAAAAGCAAGACAAAAAACTTTAATTAAACCCGCATAAATATGCGGGTTATTAGGTTAAATACAAACCTTGGGCGTTGCCCAAACCCACTTGCTTTTTGAAAAAAGCAAGACAAAAAACTTTAATTAAACCCGCATAAATATGCGGGTTTAGATGGGTCAATTATGCAATGGCAAAGACATGCCATCTGTCCGCAGGACAGCTTTACGAAGTAAAGTGCTGACAGGGAACCCTTGTGGGTGTTTGAGGGCAAAGCCTTGAAGGTTTTTTCTTTGTCTATATGCTATAGTGTTCTTAAATACTGTCTTTCATGCTTTTTACGTATTCATAAATGTGTTGTGCGGCATTTTCTCCGTATTCACCACAAAGCTTAACAATTGCACTGCCAACAATAACACCGTCGGCATACTGGCTTATTTCAGTTGCCTGTTCAGGTGTGCTTATTCCAAAACCAACGGCTGTTGGAACATTTGTAACACTTTTAACCACGTCTATAATGGATTTTACATCGGTTTTAATTTCACTTCTAACACCAGTAACGCCCATAGAACTTACAACGTACACAAAGCCTGTTGCATCAGAGGCTATTTTTTTAATTCTGTCTTCTGACGTTGGTGCAATAAGAGATATAATGTCTATCCCGTGGTTTGTTGCAATGTCTGCAAGCTCGCCTTTTTCTTCATATGGAAGGTCTGGAATAATAATTCCGTCTACACCTGTTTCTTCACAGCGTGTAAAAAACTTTTCAAGACCATAAGTGAAAACAGGGTTTAAGTAAGTAAGAAATACCAATGGCACATCTGTTTTTTTACGCACATTTACAACTAAATCAAAAATGGTGTCTGTGGTAGTTCTGTTAGATAAGGCACGTATATTTGCCTCTTGTATTACAACTCCTTCGGCTGTAGGGTCTGAAAAAGGTATACCAATTTCAATTAAATCCGCACCGCCACGTACCATTTCCATTATAAATTCTTCACTTTTTTCTATGCTAGGGTCGCCACCTGTAACAAACCCAATAAATGCTTTTCTATTTTCAAATGCTTTTCCTATTCTACTCAAAAATCTCAACTCCTCTATATCGTGCTATTGCCGCAACATCTTTGTCGCCACGGCCAGATAAACAAATAATTATAATTTCATCTTTGCCCATAGTTGGTGCAAGTTTTTTTGCATATGCTACTGCATGGGCACTTTCAATGGCACAAATAATGCCCTCTGTTTTTGCTAAATATTCAAAGGCGGAAACTGCCTCATCATCTGTAACAGGTACATAAGTTGCACGTTTAATATCATTTAGGTATGCGTGTTCTGGACCAATACCTGGGTAGTCCAAACCTGCGGAAATGGAGTAAACAGGTGCAATTTGACCATATTCGTCTTGGCAGAAATAAGACTTCATTCCGTGGAAAATACCAAGTGTTCCGTTGGCAATGGTTGCGGCGTTCATGTCGGTATCTACGCCATGACCAGCGGCTTCACAGCCAATAAGCTTAACGTCCTTGTCGTTAATAAAGTTGTAAAACATGCCCATTGCGTTGCTTCCACCACCAACACAAGCTAAAACAGCACTTGGAAGCTTTCCTTCTGTTTCAAGTATTTGTTCACGTGCCTCCTTGCTTATTACGCTCTGGAAATCACGCACAATCATTGGAAATGGGTGAGGCCCCATAACTGAACCAAGTACATAATGGGTGTCGTGCACTCGGCTTGCCCATTCACGCATTGTTTCGTTAACTGCATCTTTTAAAGTCATTGTTCCACTGGTAACAGGGTGAACTTTTGCACCTAAAAGCTCCATACGGAATACGTTAAGTGCCTGTCGGTCGGTGTCCTCTTTACCCATAAAAATTTCACATTCCATGCCCATAAGTGCGGCGGCGGTGGCAGTTGCAACACCATGCTGACCTGCACCTGTTTCGGCAATTACACGGGTTTTGCCCATTTTTTTTGCCAAGAGCACCTGTCCAAGTACGTTGTTAATTTTGTGTGAGCCAGTATGGTTCAAATCCTCACGTTTTAGGTAAACTTTAGCTCCGCCTAAATCCTTAGTCATTTTTTCAGCATAGTACAAAAGTGATGGTCTGCCTGCATATTCATTTAACAGCTTATTTAGTTCCTTGTTAAATTCCTCATCCTTGGAATATTTCTCGTAGGCTTTTTCTAAATTGATAATTTCATTCATTAGTATCTCTGGTATATACTGACCACCATGAATACCGTATCTTCCTTTAGACATATTGTGTCCTCCTAACTAAATCCACTATTTCCACTATTTTTTCTTTGTCTTTAACTTTATTTGTTTCAACACCACTGCTAATATCTACAGCAAAGGGTTTGAAAATTTATATGGCATCCACCACGTTTTCAGCATTTAAACCACCTGCCACAAAAATTGGTTTTTCTGTTTCACCTGCAATGCTCCAGTTAAACATCTGCCCACTGCCTTTACCGCTGTCGAACATAACGTAATCAGCAATTGAATTAAAAGCGGGGTTAATTTTTTGCAAATCTTCTGGGCTTGCAATTTGTATTGCTTTAATTATTGGCTTATTTGTAAGTTCTTTAAGCTCTGCTATATATTCACTATCTTCATTTCCATGAAGTTGAATAAGGTCTATGGTATTATCATTTGCTAGTTTTGCTATAAATTCTTTATCCTCGTCAACAAAAACACCAACTGCTTGAATTTCCTTAATAAGCATAGATTTTAAATTTTTTGCCTGTGATGGTGTTACGTTGCGGTGGCTTTTTTCATAGAACACAAAGCCTATATAGTCCGGTTTTGCTTCATTTACAAATTCAATATCCTGTGGGCGGTAAATGCCACAAATTTTTACTTTTGTGTTCACTTTTCCTTTTAGTTTATCCAGTATTTCTTTTTTGTTTGTGCAACGCATAAGTGTTTCGCCAATAAGTACGCCATCTGTTTTGCAATTACGCAGTACACTTACATCAGTTGCAGTTTTTATGCCGCTTTCAGATATAAAGATTATTTCTTCTGGCACAAGTTCTCGCAGTTTAATGCTGTTGTTTAAATCAACATCAAAGGTTTTAAGGTTGCGGTTGTTTACACCAATAATTCTTGCACCAGCGGCTAATGCACTTTCAACTTCCTCCGCTGTATGTGTTTCAACTATGGCGGACATTCCAAGACTATGGGCAATTTCCAGATATTTTTTAATTGTATCTGTGTCTAACAAGGCACAAATCAGCAAAATTGCAGATGCACCAAGAGTTTTTGCCTCGTATATTTGGTATTCGTCTATGGTGAAATCCTTACGCAAAACAGGAATATTTACAGCAGAGGCAATTTCTTTAAGGTAGCGGTCACTTCCAAGGAAAAAATATGGCTCTGTTAGTACGGAAATTGCTGACGCACCGCTGTTTTCATAATCCATTGCAATGTTTAAATAGGGAAAATCTTGTGCAATAATTCCTTTAGACGGACTAGCTTTTTTAACCTCGCATATGAAGGAAATTTCATCTGTGCGTAATGCTTTTTCAAAAGGAAACCCTGTGTCACAGTTCATTTTCATTGCTTCAGCCTTAATTACATCAAGGCATTTTTCAAGCTTTAGTTCAAAGACTCGCTGCCTTGTTCTTGCGGCTATTTTTTCAAGTATCATGCTACCACCTCGTTTGATTGTGCAATAAATTGGTTTAGCTTAGCAATTGCTGAACCATCTTCAATAAGTTGTTTTGCAAGAGCAACACATTCTTTAATAGTTTTTCCTTTGTCTGCACAGTAGAGGGCAAGGGCACTGTTTAAAATAACAATATCCAGTTTCGCACCTTTTTCCTTGCCAGATAAAATATCAAGGGTTATTTGGGCGTTTTCTGCAGGTGTTCCGCCTTTAATTTCATCCAATGAATAAATGCCTAAACCTAATTCCTGTGGTTCAATTTCATAGGTGGTAAGAGTTCCGTTGTTTATTTCGCAGATGGTAGTTTTACCTGTTACAGTGGCTTCGTCTAACCCGTCACCGTAAATAGCCATGCCACGCTTAACACCAAGGTTGCTTAAAACCTGTGCCAATGGTTCTACAAGTTTTTTATCAAACACACCCATAATTTGAAGTTCCGCCGCCGCAGGGTTTGAAAGAGGCCCTAAAATATTGAAAATGGTACGAACTGCAATTTCTTTACGTACAGGAGCGGCATATTTCATTGAAGAATGATAGGTTGGTGCAAACATAAAGCAAATGCCTATGTCGTTAAGAAGTTTTGAACTTTGTTCAGCGTTAATTGTGATGTTTGCACCAAGGCTTTCCAAAACATCTGCCGCACCGCTTTTACTGGAGGCAGAACGGTTGCCGTGTTTAGCCACAATAACTCCGCCAGCGGCGGCTACAAAGCTTGAGGTAGTGGAAATATTAAATGTGCCAACACCATCTCCGCCTGTTCCAACTATGTCCATAACGGCTTTTTTACTGGTTATTTTTGTTGCCTTTTCACGCATTACACTGGCAAAGGCGGTAATTTCTTCTATGGTTTCGCCTTTCATTCTAAGGGCGGTAAGGAAGCTTGCCATTTGGCTTTGGGTTGCTGTGCCGTCCATAATTTCTGTCATTACTTGTTTTCCTTCATCATAGGTTAAGTTTTGTTTTTCAATAACCTTTGCAATGGCTTCTTTAATCATGCTGTTACCTCCAAAAAATTTTTTAGAATTGCTTTTCCTTCTGGTGTCATTATGCTTTCTGGGTGAAACTGAACTCCGTATACATTGAAATCCATATGTTTTACTGCCATAATTTCACCATCATCGGTTTTTGCTGTTACTTTAAGACATTCTGGCATTGTGTTTTCAATTGCCGCCAAGGAATGGTATCTTGCGGCAGTTATTTTTTCTGGCAGACCCTTAAAAATTTCACACTGGCAATCAATTTCTACAGTGCTTTGTTTGCCGTGCATAAGTTCTTTTGCGTAGCTTACCGTTGCACCAAAGGCTTCACAAATTGCTTGATGACCAAGGCAAACTCCAAAAATTGGAATTTTTCCAGCAAAATACTTTACTGCATCTATACATATTCCTGCTTCAGATGGCTTCCCAGGTCCTGGCGACAGAATTATATATTTTGGTGCAAGGCTTTCAATTTCTTTTAATGTCATTTCATCATTGCGTATTACCTTTATGTTTGGGTTAAGTGAGCCTAAAAGCTGATAAAGGTTGTAGGAAAAACTGTCGTAATTATCTATAAGTAAAATCATTAATTAAGCACCTCCGTTGAAGCTTTTAGGGCATTTACAACTGCCGCCGCTTTGTTTAAGCATTCTTCATATTCATTTTCTGGAACACTGTCGGCAACAATTCCTGCACCAGAACGAACAAACACTTTGTTGTTTTTCTTGAAAGCAATTCGTATGGAAATACAGGTGTCTACGTTGCCAGTTAAGTCCATATAGCCAATTGCTCCGCCATAAATTCCACGTTTATTGTTTTCAAGTTTATTTATAATTTCGCAAGCCCTAAGCTTTGGTGCACCACTAAGTGTTCCTGCGGGAAGAACTGCATCTATGGCATCTAAACCACATTTGTCATCACGAATAATGCCTTTAACTGTTGAGCCAATGTGCATTACGTGGCTGAAACGCTCTATGGTCATGTATTTTTCAACTTCAACTGTTCCAAATTTGCTTATCTTGCCAAGGTCGTTTCGCCCTAAATCTACTAGCATATTGTGTTCGGCACATTCCTTTGGGTCTGCCAAAAGCTCTTTTTCAAGGGCAATATCTTCTTCCTTTGTCTTTCCTCGTGGTCTTGTGCCAGCAAGTGGAAATGTATAAAGGTCACCATCTTGAAGTTTTACAAGGGTTTCTGGTGAGGCCCCTGCAATTTCAATATCCTCACTTGAAAAGTAGAACATATATGGTGAAGGATTGGTGGTTCTAAGAACTCTGTAGGTATCTAGCAAACTTCCTTCAAAATCCGCTTCCATTCGGTTGCTTAAAACTACTTGAAAAATATCGCCCTCTTTAATGTAATGCTTTGCCTCATTAACCATGTTGCAATATTCTTCTTTGGTGAAAAGTTGTCTAAAATCCGATTTAAGCTTGCCTTTAGTTGGTTCTGTATATTTTCCGTTGGAAATTAAGTTAACTATTTTTTTAATTTCTTCAACTGCTTTTATGTAATTTTCTTCAAGATTATCTGTTTTTGCATTGGCAATTATAATTATTTTTTGTTTTAGGTTATCAAAAGCTATTACCTTGTCAAAAAACATAAGGTCTACATCCTTAAAACCTTCGTCGTCCTGTGCATCAAGGTTTAGGCTTGGCTCGGCATATTTTATATAGTCGTAAGAGAAATATCCAACCAAACCGCCTGTAAATGGAGGAAGATAATCCATTTTAGGACTGCGGTTATCTTCAATAATTTGGTTTATATATTTATGTGGAGTAGTATTTTTAACAACAGTTTTGGTTTCGTTGGTAATGGTAACTTCCCCATTCATACAAGTTATTTCCATTTTAGGGTCGAAGCCTAAAAATGTGTAACGACCCCATTTATGGGCACTTTCAAGGCTTTCCAGCATATAGCAGTGACTGCTAATGGTTTTAAGTATTTGTAACACCTCTATTGGTGTGCGAATATCTGAAAAAATTTCTGTGCTTACTGGTATGGTTTTAAAGTTTGAAAGCTCTTTTGCCTGTTCTAAGGTTGGTTTAAACATTTTTATCGCTCCTTTTTGAAAATAAAAAAACTCGCCCGCAATGAAATAAATCATTAAGGACGAGTTAAATATACTAAACCCGTGGTACCACCTTTTTTTGCGTATTAAAAATACACACACTTTAACAGAATACTAACATATTCCTGACAGATAACGCCTGCCTTACGTCACGGAATACTAGGAAATTACTTTCTTTTGACCGTGCCCTCAGTGGTCCATTTAATAAACTGCGTTCTGTTAGGCTCTCAGCTACCCCAACTCTCTGTAAGTGCAACACTTATTTTTATCTCCACATCATAGGTTTGATGGACTTTATTAAATTAAAGTAAATTATACACGTTTTTTTCTTGGTGTCAATAGTAAATTAAAGATTTTTTATAATGAAATTTCGACATTAAAAACTATATAATTTTTTCATCAGATATTTAAAAGTTTAATTTTAAAACGATAGAAGTAATTGATTTATGCCAAAATGGGATATTTTATTGTAAAAAAATTGTAAATAGTGTAACATAATTATTGTGATATTGAAGGAGGGAAATTAAATTGAGCAAAACTATAATGACAGGAAACGAGGCCATTGCCCGTGGTGCTTACGAGGCAGGGGTTTTGGTTGGCTTGGCTTATCCTGGTACACCAAGCACCGAAATAATGGAAAATTTCTCTAAATACCAAGGTGTTTACGGAGAATGGGCAGTAAATGAAAAAGTAGCCTGTGAAGTAGCGGCAGGAGCTTCAACCCGTGGTGTTAGAAGCTTTGCAGCAATGAAGCATGTTGGTTTAAACGTGGCGGCAGATGCTTTTATGAGCTATTCTTACCACGCAATTGACGGCGGTTTTGTGCTTATTAATGCCGATGAACCAGGTATGCACTCTTCCCAAAACGAGCAAGATAACAGGCACTATGCACCGCTGGCAAAGGTTGCAATGCTAGAGCCTAGTGACTCTCAGGAATGCCTTGATTTTATGCGTTATGCATACGAAATAAGCGAAGAATACGATACACCTGTGCTTATGCGTATTACAACACGTGTCTGTCATTCAAAATCCATTGTGGAAATTGGTGAAAGAAAAACACCGCACCTTAAAAAATTTACAAAGGATATTAAAAAAATGCTTATGGTGCCAGCAAATGCAAGGCTTAGGCATCCAATTATAGAAAATGAAAGACTGCCTCGCCTTAGAGAGCTTTCAAATGAAGGCAGTTTAAATAAAATTGAATACAATGATAAAAAAATTGGTATTATTGCCAATGGAATTAGTTATCAGTATGCAAAAGAAGTAATGGGCGAAAATGCAAGCTACCTTAAAATTGGTTTCAGCTACCCACTTCCAGATAAAATGATACGTGAGTTTGCAAAAAATGTGGATTCTCTTTATGTAATTGAAGAGGGCGACAGCTACATGGAAACTGAAATTAAGGCAATGGGGATTTACTGCATAGGTAAGGAATTATTCCCTGTTTGCGGTGAATTTTCACCTGAATTAATACGTGAAAAGTTATCAGGAAAGCTTCCGGAAGAAAATTATGTTATTGAAAAAACTGCACCTGTAAG
>JAQVIB010000206.1 GCA_028695945.1 Lachnospiraceae bacterium | reverse complement strand
TGGCAAAAATTCGTGGAATTAATATAGGTGAACAATTGTTAAAAGAAGCCTCTGCTGTTGGTGTAAATGTTCAATTAAATGCAACGGTAACAGGAATGTACAGCAACAAAGAAATTGTTGTTCAAATGGGCGATTGTGTGGAGCATTTTAAAGGGGATTCCATAATTGTTGCCACAGGTGCGGCAGAAAACGTTGTTACCTTTAATGGTTGGACTCTTCCTGGAGTAATGGGTGCTGGTGCGGCACAAACAATGATGAATTTATATGGCGTAAAACCTGGAAAACGAATTTTAATGCTTGGCAGTGGCAATGTTGGTCTTGTTGTAAGCTTTCAGCTTTTGCAAGCTGGCTGTGACGTTGTTGCCGTGGTTGATGCCGCACCAAAAATTGGTGGCTATGGTGTTCATGCCTCAAAAGTTGCCCGTTGCGGTGTTCCCTTTTATTTGTCACATACCATATTAAAAGCGGTCGGCGAAGAATTTGTAACAGGTGTAACAATAGGCGAGGTGGATAGTAAATTCAATGTAATTGAAGGAACTGAAAAACATTTTGATGTAGATACAATTTGCTTGGCAGTTGGTCTTTCACCTATGTCCCAGCTTTTAAAAATGGCAGGTTGTAAAATGGAAGACAGCCCTAAAAAAGGCGGTCAAGTTCCAATTGTAAATGAATATGGCGAAACATCCATAGAAGGTATATTTGCAGTAGGTGATGTTTCTGGCATTGAAGAAGCAAGTTCCGCCATGATTGAAGGAAGAATGGCAGGTGTTTGTGTAGCTGAATATTTAGGATATTGTCAAAAGCTTCAAACGGCAAAACAATATTCAAAACTTGAAGGTGACTTGGAAAGCCTTAGAGAAGGAATGTTTGCACCTCAAAATAAAGGTAAAAATATAGAGTTTACCGAAGAAGGAATACCTGTTTCAACCTCTTTGCTTAAAAACGGATACATTGACCAAGACGAAGTGGCAAGGTTCCCAGGTGTAACAAATAAAAAAGGACTTCACCCCGTTATTGAATGCACCCAAAACATTCCTTGTAACCCATGCCAAGATGCTTGTAAGTTTAATTGTATACATATAGGCGAAAAGTTAACTTCCCTGCCCATTGTAAGTGAAAAAGCTGATTGTACAGGTTGTGGAATGTGTGTTGCCGCCTGTTCGGGGCAAGCTATATTTTTGGTAAATGAAGATTTTGATGAAGAATATGCAACGGTTACACTTCCCTATGAATTTTTACCCTTGCCAAAAGCTAAGGAAAAAGGCATTGCATTGGATAGAAGCGGTAAAGAGGTTTGCACAGCGGAAGTTGTTGATGTTAAAACTTCAAAGGCGTTTGATAAAACAAATCTTTTAACAATAAAAGTTCCTAAAAATATGGCAATGTCCGCACGTTTCTATAAAAAATCAGAAGTATTAGTTTAAGGGAAAAGAGGGAAAAAACATGAATAACATAAATGACAGATGTCGTGATATTGGCCCTTTTATACCTGAAATTGATGATGATACTATTATATGTCGTTGTGAAGAAATTTCAAAAGGTGAAATAAGAAAGGCTGTACACGATGGAATGTTTACGGTTACGGAAATAAGAAGATATTTAAGATGTGGCATGGGTCTTTGCCAAGGTCAAACTTGTGCCAAAATGGTAAAAAGCCTTGTGGCAAAAGAATGTGGTGTTTCTCCAGCTACCCTTGAGCCTGCATCAAGCCGTGCCCCTATGCGACCCATAGCAATGAATGTATTAGGCAGTGAAAACGGAGGTGAATATTCGTGAACAATAGTGCAGATGTTGTAATTGTTGGCGGAGGAATTATTGGCTGTGCAACAGCCTACTATTTAGCAAAAAAAAATATCTCCGTAATCGTTTTGGAAGGCAGTGACTATATAGGAAACGGCGGTTCTTCAAGAAATGGCGGAGGCGTTCGTCAGTCAGGACGTGACCCAAGAGAATTACCAGTTGTTATGTGGGGAATTAAAAATCTTTGGCCAACACTTTCCTATGAGTTGGGTGTTGATGTAGAGTATACACAAAAAGGCAACTTACGTCTTGGCAAAACCCAAAAGCATTTGGATATTTTAACAGACCTTACAAATAAAGCTACGGCTTGCGGTTTAGATGTAAAAATGATAGATGCTGAGGAAGTTAAAAAAATTAATCCTCATCTTTCAGATGAAGTTATTGGTGCAAGCTGGTGTCCAACAGATGGTCACGCAAATCCCCTTACCGCAACCCTTGGGTACTACAAAAAAGCAAGAGAGCTTGGTGTTCGTTTTATAACAGGGGAAAAAGCTACAAAACTAAAAAGCATTAAAGGTAAATTAAGACAGGTAATCACTGAAAACAATATATACGAAGGCGACAAAATACTTGTTGCTTGTGGATACGAAAGCCGTGAAATAACAAAAACAATGGGAATAGACGTACCAATACATAAATTAAAAATGGAATGTCTTGTAACAGAGGTGCAACCGCCTATGTTTGAGCAAATGTTAGGAACAGCCGAAGCAGACTTCTACGGTCATCAATCCAAACATGGTTCCTTTGTATTCGGCGGTTCAACAGGCTTTGAGGGTTATGAGCTGGATAAAGACTCATTAATATCAAATAGCATTGGCGGTTCTTGCACTTGCAGAGGCATTATGAAATATTTCCCTGAATTGTCAAATTCCAAAATTTTAAGAATGTGGACGGGTTGGATAGATGAATGTGCTGACCACATTCCAGTAATAAGCAAAATAGATGAAGTTGACGGCTTATATGTAGCCTGTGGTTTCTCTGGACACGGCTTTGGCATTGCACCAGGAGCAACATATAACCTAGCTGAACTAATTGCAGATGGTAAATCAACTGTAGATTTGTCAGCCTTTAGGTACGACAGGTTTAAAGCAAAAATTTAATCGGAAACGCTGATTTAATGTTATCAAAAAATCAATTTACAAAAAATCTGGTCGCTCCATAGCATTTTATTGAAAAATGCCCTTTACGCTCCATTTTTTGCCGCTAAACCTAAATTCATTTTTTGATATTTGAATTAATCAGCATTTCCCAAGTAACTTTAAGACAACGGCGTCTATGTATAAAATGGACCCTATAAGATGGACAGTTAAAAAATAACTGCTTCTTTTATGGAGTCTATTTTTTTGCTATAATTGTCCATAGATTAGGAGGCAATCATGGCAAAAAATTTTACTGACGATGAGATTA
>JAQVIB010000205.1 GCA_028695945.1 Lachnospiraceae bacterium | reverse complement strand
ATATCCATCAGCCTTGATTGTTTCAAGATACTTTTTAGGGGATGTAATACCCCTTAGATTCTGATACCTGGTAAGTTGAATGAATTCAAAATATCCCTTAACCCCTTCTTCCATGCTGTCATATACACGGAAATTATCAGTAATGGTTGTAAGTGTTCCGGCGGTGTATTCTTCCTGTGTAGAAAGATTTACACTTTTTCCCTTCCACTTTGTGCCACATTTCAAACCAAAATAGTTATGATATGTTGCAGCAAGCTTTGATTCACCCCAACCACTTTCAAGAATTGCTTGTGCAATGATTGGGCTGTGTACGGTGATACCGTACACATACGCATATTTCTTTACCAATCCGGCAATAGCTTCAATGAACTGCTGTTTCGTCATTTATTCACCTTCTTTTTTCGTCTTATCCGACAACAGGTTTACAGCCTTTGTGATTGCATCCGGCAACGGTAACCCCATCAGCCCGGCATTCTCTACAATAGAAATCAACTCATTAGCCATGAACCCAATACAAACTGCATCCCTGATATAATCAACCCCAATTGCAATATCTAATCTATTGGCAATCAACACAAACAACAGGGTCATGCACTTACGGCATAAGCCTTTGAAGCCTGCCTTACTTTCAAGCGTTCCTGTTTCCGTCTTATTGGATTTGTGGAAAATCCCGGCAACAACCAAGCCTGAAACATAATCAATTACCATAAATAAAATCAATGTCAACAACGCACTATCCCATCCACCAAGTAAAGCTGCAATTCCACTTCCAATTACACCAATCCCGGTACAAATTCCTTCTTTCATCTTTTCAGTTCCTTTC
The DNA here is from genome assembly GCA_028695945.1 of Lachnospiraceae bacterium. Classification (GTDB taxonomy): domain Bacteria; phylum Bacillota; class Clostridia; order Lachnospirales; family Anaerotignaceae; genus UBA8514. The sequence continues at coordinate 2,392 of JAQVIB010000205.1, read as the reverse complement.
TTACGTGAAAACAACCGCCTACGGCTTCATATATTAGCCATATAGCGGTTGTTTTAGTTATAGTGTACACTTCTTTACCTATTCAGCTAATTCAGCTAAATCAAGGTCAATCAACACCTGCTTTACCTGTTCCTTGATTCTTGCAGGAACATCAGCAAATTCTTTTTTACCCTTAACAATCAGGGTTGCATAAATAATTGCCATGCTATACACATCCTTTCTTAGTAAGATTTTTATGATGAACCAAGTTATCATTTGGCAACATCCTCTCTTTCAGCTAATTCAGAAAAGCCCCTTTCAATCAGGATTTTAATAACAGCTGCTTTGATTTTTTCAGGCACTTCATCAATCTGTTTTCTGCCTTTGATAATCAGATTTGCATAAATCTGTTCCATAATCATTCACCCCCTTCCTAACCTAACAGTTCGTACACGTCACACAATGCTAACTGCGTACTTGTAACTTCTTCTTCCAAGCTTTGATTCCTTTCAGCCTGCACCCGGATATATTCATCTTTGGTGTATTCTGTCATGCGGAACTCAAAACCAACAAAGCCCGGCTGTTCTTCTGTGCCCTGTTCATTTACCGGGGTAACATCGGATGCAACAAAAACCTTACTTTCTAAGATTTCTATTTCTTGCGGTTCAACGGTACTTCTTTGTAATCCATAATCAATCATGCTGCTTTTCCACCTTTCTTTTTGATATTGGTTTTATAATAATCATCTGCATAAGGTAATAGCGGTACAATGTACTTCTGCCTTAGTCGGAAACCATCACATGGTAAAATCCAACCGTTGTAAGAATGGATGCAACACCATTCTGAATAATTCATCATTTTCCCGGCTTCGCACTTTTGCCTTATTACAGTTAATTTCTTTTTCATTTGTTTGCAGGTATCTTTTCTTAGCAATGTATATTCCATGAAAACCCTGTAACCAAGATAATCAACGCCCCTTAAATAGGTTGGGAATACCTGCCAATTATCCTTTATTTTCAGCTTCATATTCTGCCTGAAATATTCATCAATTTCTTTCAGCAGCTTATGCAATTCTTCCTTTGTAGCTGCAAAGATAACAATATCATCCATGTAACGGAAATAATGCTTAACGTGTTTTACTTCCTTCATCCAATGGTCAAAATCTGAAAAGTAGTAATTGCCTGAATACTGACTTAGGTAATTACCAATTGGAATACCTGTTGCAGGGTCAATATCTTCTTCCAACAGATAAATTTCACATAAATCTGTTTCATCCGCTGTATCAATGCTATCTATGATTTCATCAAGCACCAACAGCAAATCTTCATCTTTGAACATTTTCCTGTACTTCTGTTTCAGTACATCATGGTTGATAGATTGGTAATAATGCCTTGCATCTATCTTTAAGCAATACTGACACCCTTCAACATCAGTTCTCATTGCTTTTGTCAGCCTGTCTAATCCTTTGTGTATACCTCTTTTTGGTATTGCTGAATAAGTATCAGCTATTAAGTGATTTATGATATACGGTTCGATTACCTGCAAGATTGCCCATTGTGCAACCCTATCAGGAAAATAAGGAAGCTTGTAAATCTTGCGTTCTTTCTTGCCGTCACGCTTCACGAACATTTCATAATCAGATGTTTTGTATAGGTGATTCTTCAACAAATACTGTAGGTAGTACAAATAGTAATCAGGGCATTTATCAATTTCTCTTACTTCACGATACCAACCCTTACCTTTCTTTGCGTGTTGGTGTGCTTTTCTAAGATTTTCAATACTACAAATTTCTTCAAATAAGTGCCCATAGCGTTTCATTTTCTCCTATTTCCTTTGTATGCATGAAAGCCGAATCTTCGATTTTGAAAGTTAATATTCAAAACTACCAATACAGCGTTCTTTTGTGCCTAAACCGTTCATTGAACAATTCAGGGCTTAGATGTTTTGGCAAGTGCCAAGGTCAAGTAACTACCACATTTATATTGAAACAGGCAAGGTATATTTCAACCCTGCCTGTATCATGCATTTACTAAGTGACTGCTGATATTACGATTACGATTACTGACACTATTATTCAGATTCCAATAGAAACTGCCTGCATTACTGCCATTATTCCAATTACTGCCTAATTGAGCAATTCTTTTTTTTGCGGTTGCAGGAAACTAATAGGTGTTAATTTCAGCGGTTACCTAACCTACAATTATTGTTTAAGCAGCCATCATTGCCTGCCAAGTTTCAAAGTTTGTGATATATGCGGTGTTTGTTGCCTTTGTCGGTACATACACCAAGCGACCGCCGAAAGTACGAGCACGAGTACCGACACCATTATTCAGATACCAATAGAAACCGCCCGCATGACCGCCATAAGTCCAAACACCGCCCAATAGAGCAATACGCCAAGAATTTAGCCAAG
>JAQVIB010000204.1 GCA_028695945.1 Lachnospiraceae bacterium | reverse complement strand
CATAGATGCTCTTGCTCCTGAACGAACTGATACTAAAAGGGGATTAGAATTATCACCAAGCTTTTTGCCAGCAATCTTTTCAAGGGTAGTAATTGCAGCTTCAATCTGCTCCATCATTTCACTAGATAAACTCTTGCCACCCTCGTTATACTCTGTACAAGCTTCAGTGGAAACAGTGAATCCCTGTGGAATTGGAAGACCCATATTGGTCATTTCCGCAAGGTTGGCACCTTTGCCACCAAGAAGATTTTTCATACTGGCATTACCTTCACTGAACATATAAACATATTTTTTGCTCATATCTTATCCCTCCAAATCAAATTAATGCAGTATCAGTTGTCAATAATTAGTAGAAATTATTGTTTGTAAAAACCCAAAACTGCTTTGCTAAATTATAGCATTAAAACTAAATAGTAACAATTATACGAATGACTAAATTAATTAAGATTTATGTACAACTTGCACAACTTTAGCTAATATTATTGTTTTATTGCCCACCGCACACCTGTTGATCTCTTAATTATATACACATTTAACATAAGAAATTATATTTTTACTTTATTTATTTTTGGTAGTTTTTTTGCTACCATTCAAAAACCGATGTTTTTAGACCTAATCAATCATAAATTGCGTTTTTTTTTACCTATAATTATTTAAATAAAAAAGGTAAGCATTCTTATAACAAAGTATAGTTGCTTACCTTTAAATCTTAATTAAAATTCCATTTTAGCCTCAAGATAAGCTTCAAGTTCATCAGCTTTAAGTCTAATTTGGTTCATTGTATCTCTTTCTCTAACCGTTACTGTGTTGTCCTCAAGTGTATCAAAATCTACAGTAATGCAAAAAGGTGTTCCAATTTCATCCTGTCTTCTGTAACGCTTTCCAATACTGCCTGCCTCATCGTATTCAACATTGAATTTCTTTGCAAGGGAAGCGAATATTTTTTCTGCTGGCTCTGAAAGCTTTTTGCTAAGTGGCAAAATAGCAGCTTTAACAGGGGCAATTGCTGGGTGGAAATGAAGAACAGTTCTAATATCCTGCTTGCCATCTTTTTCGCCAACAACCTCTTCATCATAGGCATCACAAAGGAACGCAAGTGTAACACGGTCTGCACCAAGAGATGGCTCAATACAGTAAGGAATATATTTTTCATTTTTGTCTTGGTCAAAATAAGTCATATCCTGACCAGAGGTGTTTTGGTGCTGTTTAAGGTCAAAGTCAGTTCTGTCCGCAATGCCCCAAAGTTCGCCCCAACCAAATGGGAACATATACTCAATATCAGTAGTTGCCTTAGAATAATGGCAAAGCTCTTCTGGGCTGTGGTCACGCACTCTTGTGTTTTCTGTTGTCATGTTAAGTGCTTTAAGCCAGTCAATGCAGTATTGTTTCCAGTAACCAAACCACTCAAGGTCTGTGCCTGGCTCGCAGAAGAATTCAAGCTCCATCTGTTCAAACTCACGGGTTCTGAAAGTAAAGTTGCCAGGTGTAATTTCATTTCTAAAAGATTTACCAACCTGACCTATACCAAATGGAATTTTCTTTCTGGATGTTCTTTGAACATTTTTAAAGTTAACAAAAATACCTTGTGCTGTTTCAGGACGAAGATAAACAACATTTTTGCTGTCTTCCGTAACACCCTGAAAAGTTTTAAACATCAGGTTAAACTGTCTAATATCTGTAAAGTTGTGTTTTCCACAGCTTGGGCAAACAATGTTGTTGTCCTCAATATACTGCTTCATTTTTTCATTGCTCCAACCATCAACAACATCACCCTTATGTCCATTTTCCTGTAAGTGGTCCTCAATAAGCTTATCTGCACGGAAACGCTCCTTGCATTCCTTACAATCCATAAGAGGGTCACTAAAGCCACCAACATGACCAGAAGCAACCCAAGTTTGTGGGTTCATAAGAATTGCACAGTCAACACCAACATTGTATTGGCTTTCCTGCACAAATTTCTTCCACCATGCTTTTTTTACATTGTTTTTAAGTTCAACACCAATTGGGCCGTAATCCCATGTGTTGGCAAGACCACCGTAAATATCACTGCCTGGGTATACAAAGCCCCTTGTCTTTGCAAGTGCCACTATTTTTTCCATTGTTTTTTCAACTGCCATATTCTCTTCCTCCTTAATAATAACTATTGTAGAAATACTGTTTTAAAATAATTAGTATTTCCTTGTTGGCGAACACAAAAAAAGCCATCCGCCACTTACTAAACGTAAGGGACGAAAGGCTTTGCTTCCGCGGTTCCACCCTTTTTGGCATTGTAATATTACACAACACCCTCTTTAAAAGAAATGCTCAAAAGTGCCTTTCGCTTAAACCTAATACCTTTTTGCACCAACCAAAGGCTCTCTAAAATTAAATATTTAAGCTACTTCTCTTTATCATCGCAACATAATTAAATTTAACATCTTAAATTTATCAAATTGAAGTGATTTTGTCAACCTTAATCTTTATTAACCTTACTTAAATTAGCTGATTTTGCACAAAAATCATTATACAATTTTGTACTAGACTTACAGCTTTATGCCACTTCAAAAAACCTTTTGTGCCAAACAAGGAACATGTAGATTGTCCAAATTTTACGGCTGTTGTCCTCTTTTCCATTTTTGTGGTCATTCAAGAACTTCACAATTTCTTCAGTCTTAAAAAATTCCTTTGCCGCCTTGCTTTCAAAAGCCGCTTTTATAATATTGTAGTATTTGTCTTCTTTAAGCCAAATTCTAATTGGTACAGGAAATCCCAACTTCTTCTTTTCTGCCACCATATCAGGCACATATTTGTTAGCCGCCGCACGCATGGCAACCTTTGTGTTTTCCTTGGTAACCTTGTATTTTTTAGGTAACTTCCTTGCCACATTAAATACCTCTTTGTCAAGGAAAGGTACTCGAACCTCAAGGGAATGTGCCATACTCATTTTGTCTGCTTTAAGCAAAATATCCCCAATAAGCCAAAGATGTATGTCAATGTACTGCATTTTTGTAACATCGTCCTTGTCCTTAACCTTGTCATAAAAAGGCTTGGTAATAGACATAGGTGTATGTTTTCCACTAAATGTTTTAAGTATTGATTCACGTTCCTTCTGGTTAAACATAAATGCATTGCCAATAAATCTTTCCTGAAGGGTTTTGCTTCCTCTAATAATATAATTTTTGCCTTTCACTTTAAAAGGTATAGCCTTTGCAATACCACCCATTGCTTTTCTAATTGGCATAGGCAGTGATGTTATAGGATG
>JAQVIB010000022.1 GCA_028695945.1 Lachnospiraceae bacterium | reverse complement strand
ATATTGTGGCAGCCTTCCAGCGGAACAGTAACACTGCAAACTGCTTCCATTGAAACCGGAAGCAATGCACTATTTTTGCCTGATAGTAATATTACCATTGAAGCGGTGGGAGAAAACAACCTTGTTTCCACTGGTGATCGTGGAATTTACAACCCATTTGGAGATATTTCAGTACAGGGCAGCGGTACGTTAAATATCCAAGGTCAAAACACAGGCATAGATAATGGAAGTGGAAAGCTTACCTTAACAGAGGATGCAAACGTAAACTCAACTGGTGCATGGAACGGAATTAAGGCAGGAAAGATATTTATTTATGGCAATGGCAATGCCAAAGTTAATGCTAATTATATAAGAGCAAATGAAATTACTATAGATACACAAGGAACAGTGAATGCCGAAAGAATGTCTTTAGATAATAAATTTAATTATACCGCAGGCACTATTACAGGTTCTTGGATAACTGAAGATAGGGGTGACCATAGAAGCAACAATATAAATACTGTATACGGCAATGTAGTGTTAAATTATGACAACATTATTATGGATGTAACTGAAGAGAAAGGGCTTACCATAATGAATGGTGCAACCCTTACCATTAATGAGGGTGTAACCCTTATGGTGGGCGATGATGAATCTATAGCGGGCGTACCAAAGATTATCAACAACGGCACTATTGTAAACAACGGCACAATTGAATTTCCAGCGGTAACAACAGGTGCAGAAATTAAAGCACTTGGGATTACTGGCAACGGCACAATTAAGATTGGCAACAAAGAGATTATAGTTGTAGACGATGATATTTATCCATTTGGTGGGAATGTAAGCAACGGAGGGGTGGATTTAACCGTAGATACCCCGACAGCAGACACTTACTATAAAGCATACAATGGTTATATGATTTTTTCACCAAGCAACGGAACTTTAACTATGCATAATGCACAAATTACGGCTGAACAGGCAAAACCTATCATTACCTTGCCAGCAAGCAATATTAAATTGGTTCTGGAAGGTGAAAATGCGTTAACCAACATGAGCACGGATAAAAACTTTGCCCCTGCAATTCAACAGGGTCAGCCTATGGTAACAGGAAATGATATGAGTGTGGTTATGCCACAAAATTACAGCCTTACGGTTTCTGGCAACGGAAGTTTGGCTACCATTACTGCTAATACTAAAAACTATTCTATTTCCACAGACGGTACATTTGTTATGGAAAGCGGAACACTTAAAAGTGGGAATGCAGATGACAATTGTTTTGGTATTGACACAGTGGATTTTAAAATGACAGGTGGAAGCTTAGAGGCTTCTTTAGGGTTAAGGATTTTAGGAAATGCCCTTGTAGAAGGAGGCACAATTTTTACACCAGGAAACAATGTAAGTTATGAAGCTTTTGCGAAAATTTACTGCATTGGGAATTTTGAAATGACAGGCGGAACTGTAACCTGCGGTGCAGCTGTTAATACTGGTTTGATTGTATACGGCGATATTACAAAAACAGGAGGTACATTAAATGCTTTGGTAGCTACCGTTGAAGCTAATGGTACTACTACCTTCAAACCTTATGGAAGTGCCCCAATGGTGTATTATGACAATAATGGAAATGAAAGAGGAGGAGTATGCCTTTCATTAGGGAATGTAATTGGGCAATTTCCATGTAAACTGAACATTCCTTCTGGAAGCACCCTTACCATTCCAAAGGGTGCAGAGTTAAATATGAGTATATTAATGGCAGGCTTAAGGGTTAGCGATTATGTTACCAACAACGGCTATCTTGTAAATAACGGCACAATTGCTTTACTAGATGGAAGTACACAAGACGATGTAAAAGCGGCGTTGTCAATTTTAAAACCTACGGGTACGGGCATGGTTGAAGTGTTTATGGGAGGAACTACCACAAAGTACTACACCAACAGCGGAGAACCAATTAATGCTGTGCCTGCTCTTGTTTTGGATACACATGAAACCAATGGAGATGGATACACATGGACGGGAAACACGGCAGACGGCTTTACCTTAGAATTGGATAATCTTGTTGTAACAAATAGCAATATTATCTTACCTTCAGGCGTTCCTGTTACTATGGTTTTGGGCGGAAATACCGTTGTAGAAGGTGGAATTCGTTTTGGTGGCGTTGAAGCTTCAAACCTTACGATTGGCGGAAGCGGAACAATTACAATGAATGGTGGTATTGGCAGCGGTTCAGCAAACGGAGGAAGTTTAACCATTGAAGATGGAGCAACGGTAACAGTTGGAGCAAATATTAGTCTTTTTGATTTAATGAATCACAACGGAGCACTGATTGTAGATGGAGAAAATGCTTCCCTTTCTGTTGCAGGTTCGTTGGGAGCTGTGGCGGATACTGTACAGGTATTAAATGGTGCACATATGACAGTGCATTCTGATGGAATTGGCGTTGAGGCATTGAGCGGCGGTGTAACAGTAACTGGTGGCTCTACCCTTGACGTAGGGTGTGATTACGGTGTTTATATTCAGAACGGAAAGCTGACGGTTGATAAAACAAGCAAACTGATTACAAATGGCTCGATTGCACCATTCTGCGTGGTGGATACAACAAACACCAAGGCAGAAAGTGACATGGTTTCTCTTCCAGGTGTACCAAGTGGAACACAGATTGCTTCAGTACAGGGTCAATATGGCACATATTGGGGTCTTGTTCGTACAAGTGATACTTTAGGTGTAGATGAAAACTGTGAACCTTTTGCTTTAACTGGTGCAGTTAAAGATAAGGTGACCTTTGTATTTACAAAAAGTAAAAGCAGTGACGACAGCACCAGTGGTGGTGGTGGTGGAAGTGCCAGCACTACAAACTATACAATTACCGTTAAGGCAGAAAAAGGCGGAACTATCAGCCCAGACGGCGACGTTTCTGTTTCAAAAAATAATGACAAAACCTTTACAATAACACCAAACAAAGGCTATGAAGTGAAAGACGTATTAGTTGATGGTGTAAGCGTTGGCAAGGTTGAGAAATATACCTTTGAGGACGTTACTAAAGCACACACAGTTACTGCAAGCTTTGTTGAAACAACGGAAGAAGTTAAGAAAGAAAAGAAAGACGAAAACAGCAAAAAGACTTCTTTCGGTGATGTAAAAGACGGGGATTGGTTTAAAAAAGCAGTCGACTATGTTACTGAAAATGGTTTAATGTCTGGAACTAGTGAACAAGAATTTGCACCAAACCTTAGTACAACTAGAGGAATGATTGTTACAATTCTTTGGAGACTTGAAGGACAGCCAAAGGCTACAACAAAGTCTAGCTTTACAGACGTTGCTGACGGCGAATATTATGCAGAGGCAGTAGCATGGGCGGCAGAAAATAATATTGTTGGCGGTTACGGAAACGGTATTTTTGCACCAAACGATGTTATTACCAGAGAGCAGTTGGCTTCAATTTTATACAGATATTCTAAATTTAAAGGCTACGACACAACCCAAGGTGGAATGGCAGTTCGTGAATTTTCCGATTACAGCAAACTTTCCAGTTGGGCAACAGAATCTACTGCATGGGCAGTAAATGCAGGCTTAATTTCTGGTACAGGAAATAGCCAGCTTGACCCACAAGGAAGTGCAACCCGTGGACAGGCAGCATCAATTTTAATGCGTTACTGTGAAGAAGTTGCAAAGTAAGAATTAAAAAGTAAAAATGAGATAAACCCTATTGTTAGTAATTGTCGACAATAGGGTTTATTTGTGTTCTTATGAAGTTAAGGCAAATAGAAATTCGGAATAATTATTATATTGTGTTAATAATGTGATTAAATCACTGACAAATGTATTCATATGGTATATAATAAAAGCACATAATAAATATTCAGATGATAATACTAACCGTCTACTATTACAAAAGGGGTGGGGTTACCATGAGAATGAAGAATATTTATGCTAGAATTGCAAAGGAACATGGTGTAACAGTTGAAGAGGTTGAAAGAGACATGCAGGAGGCAATAAACCACGCACATAAGAACAACGTTATAGATTTACATGGCAATACTGGAGAGGAAAATACACATAATAACGAGAATGTACCATCGCCAGACGAGTTTATAGCGTTAATTATTCAAGAACTTAAAAATCAGAGTTAAACTATATATAATGGGGTTCAGCCAACTTGTAAATTGTGGCTAACCCCATTTTTAATATTGGTTTTTACATTTCACGTTGAAGCAAATAGGCATATTCTTTAAAATCGGAAGCCAAAAGCACCTTACCCAATTTGGACATCTCATCTTTTAACCCAATTAGAATATGCTCCATTCGTATTTCCTTTTTTTGTGATGCCGCAAGGAAAGCAGATTTAAGAACAATATTTTTTATGTTGCCACCAGAAAGTTCAAAATTTTCCGCCAAAAAAGAAAAATCAATTTCATTACTGCAAGGAGCAGTGTTTGGAAACATATTTTTCCAAATTGCCAGCCTATTTTTACTATCGGGCATGGGAAATGAAATTATAAACTTAATTCTTCGCATAAAAGCTTCGTCAATGTTGTTAAGGTAATTGGTAGCAAGAATAAGAATACCCTTAAAGGTTTCAATTTTTTGTAACAGAAAAGAGGTCTCCATATTTGCGTATTTATCATGGGAATCCTTAATTTCTGTTCTTTTTCCGAAGAAGGCGTCCATTTCATCTATAAACAAAATTGCATTGCAGTTTTCAGCTTCATTGAAAATTTCGTTAAGTTTTTTCTCCGTTTCACCAATATATTTAGAAACGGTTTGAGAAATATCAATTTGATACATTTCCAAGCCTAAATCTTTAGCAAGCACCTGTGCCGCCATGGTTTTTCCTGTACCAGGAGGGCCTTCTAGCAGGATACTTAAATTTTTTCCATAGGGCATTTTAGCTTTAAAATTCCATTTTTCGTAAACAATATGGTTCAGTTTTATATAGTTGCAAGCGTGAAGAAGGGCATTTTTTTGCAATTTTGTAAGAATAATATCATCCCAACCATAGGCCGAACTAACACAATTTGTTCCCAACTTTTTTAAAGCAGTGCAGTTACTTTTACAGCCTTCAATTAAAAGGTTTGAAGGAGAAATAGGCTGATTATTGGCGGTAGCTAATAGGGTAGCCTTTTTTACAGCCTTTTTAATATCCCCGGCAGAAAAATTAAACTGGTTTGTAAGGCGGTGAAAATCACCCTCTGCTAAAAATGGGTGTTCCTTTGTAAAATGATGCCAATATAAAAGCTGTTCTTCAACATCTGGTTGAGGGATTTGATAATGCACTACAGCCAAGTTACTGGGCAGAATTTCATTTTGTGCAAGCTTTTTTTCTGTAATAACAAAAACAACAGGAAAGTGCTTTGTAAGAAAAGAAAAAAGCTGAGAACAAAGCAATGCACCTTTTTTCGAATTTTTCAGCAACAATTCTTCAATTTGGCAAAGACAAGGAACAGCATTTTGCAGCATTGATGTTCTATACAACTGGAATAGTGAGGCTTTTAAAGGCTGGCTTGAGTTTAACAGTTGCAAGGCAGAAAACAGCAATACATTTTTCCCCAAATTTTTCATTTCACATCTAAGGTGAAATAACCTGCCACTATTTTCTTTACCGCAAAGGTTTATTAAAGTGTGGAACGTGGCTTTTTTATACACTTTTTCAAGATTTAAGTACACTTCTTTACATATATCTTCCTCTGGTAGCTTTTCCATGGGATACAGACGGCAATATGAGGGTGTATCAAAATGGATTGAAGGAAAAGAAAGCAAAAAGCATTTTATTTCTTCATTTAAAACCAAAGGCGTGTCCCAAAGGGTATCAATTTTGTACTCTTCTACAGTAAAAAAAGTTTGGCAAAATTCTTCGGTAAATTGGCTGTAAATTTCTTCATAGGTTAAGTCCTCTTCCTTAAAAAAAGAAACTGATGCTCCGTAGCAATTTGGAAGAATAGCACCTCTTCCACAGGAAGCAAAGATTTTTTCTGAACTTGGCTTTAGCTGGTAAAGCAAGGCAAGTAAAATACAATGCATTTGAAAGTGAGAAAGGGAAAACAATTGCTTTAACTTTACAATATGGTAAAAATTTGAGCCTTTTGTGATGTTAGTTTTATTGGAAACAAGATATTCTCCTTTTTCAACAGTTTTTTCATATTTCCCTTTTTCAATATAGTTTAATAACCGCAAATTAGATATATGCACCCAGTCCTCCAGACATTGGTCATAGTCTTTATATTCTTCCTTCCACAAGGCTTCATTTTTCAATTTTTCTATAAAGCTTTCCATTTCAAATAACTCCTTCTAAAATATAGGCGTATTGACCAAAATCTTCTTTAAGCATAATTTTACCCTGTTTGGATAGTTCTAAGTAAGCGGCTTTTATAAGGTGTTTCATGGAAATTGGCAGGTTATCTGCCGCCGCCATGAATGCCCCTGAAAGGGCAATGTTTTTAATGATTGCCCCTGAAATTTCAAATTTATGGGCTAAAAAACCAAAATCAATGTCATTTCCCATATCCGCCTCCTTTGGAAAAGATTGCGTCCATAGCAAAAGGCGGTTTTCTTCTGTTGGAAATGGAACAGAAAAAATAAAGTGAATTCTTCTAATAAAGGCTTCATCTATATTGGTTAAATAATTTGTTGCCATAAGTACAATTCCATTGTAATTTTCTATTTTTTGAAGAAGATAGGCGGTTTCCATGTTGGCATATTTGTCGTGGGCGTCTTGGGTTTCCGAACGCTTACCAAACAAAGAATCCATCTCATCGAAAAAAAGAATTACACTGCTTTTTTTTGCTTCATCAAAAACCTTTTGCAGATTTTTTTCCGTTTCACCAATAAATTTAGACACAACAGCAGATAAATCTATGCGGTATAATTCCATTTCCAGTTCATTTGCGATTACCTGAGCAACCATGGTTTTTCCCGTTCCAGGAGCACCTGCAAACAGAATATTTACTCCTGTTCCATAAGAAAATCGTTGTGAAAAATTCCATTCATTATAAACTGTATTTTTTAGTTTAATATGGTTACAGCTTTGCTTAATACCCTTTTTAAGGCTTGAAGGCAAAACTAAATCATTCCAAGTAAACACAGGTTCTATTCGTTGGGCAATTTCTGAAAGATTAACCAATGTTTGATTATAACAGCAACTTTGAAGCACAGAGGAGGAAATGATTTTCCCTTCACTAAGGATTTTTGCCTCATAAGCGGCATTTTTTATCTGCTTTGGTGTTAGTTCAAACTTGGCTGATAGTTCACTTAAATTAAAGGAATTACATAGTGAATACCCTTTCAAGTGGTTTTCCCAAAGGCGATTTTGCTCATCTACAGTAGGCATTGGAACTTTAATTTGAATATAATCAATATCTTTAATAATGCCTATGTACTCTAATTCTTCTGATGTTAAAAGGGTTCTTATGCCGTAGCCTTGAAGTTGTTTCATAAGGTTAAGAATTATGGGTTCACGCCACTGTTCTTGTGGTGGCAAAATGGAAAAATTAAAAAAGCATAAATCTGCAACTTTCAAATAAGCCTCTGAAAAAATAGTGTTTTGGTGTTCCTCAAATTCCTTTTTTGGAAGGGAAAAAAATTTGTTACTGTCAACAAAAAGAACCTCTTTTTCCAAAAGGTTTGCCATTTCTTTAATACAATTTTTTTTTCCTATTCCGTTTTTTCCTGTAAATACAATTACTGTATCCACAGAGGTATTCTTGTATATTGAAGCACCTTCCTCTTTTAAAGAAGAGTGAAGCGGAAGGTGATTTTTTTCATTTTTTTTGTAGTACATAAAATAAGGCAAGGCATATTCTTTACCAATTAGGTAGGAAAGTGCCATTGGATTTAGTTTTATTTCTGTGTTTCGGTCAAGTGTTTTTACTGAATTGAAGAAAACAGAAAAAAATTCCTTCATGTTCTTACCAAACAAACTGCTGATAGTAACAGAAGAATGGGTGCGGTACAACTGCAAAGCTGTATTAATTTCCATACAGCTGAGGGATGGATTTTTTACAAGCTTGCGTAAGGAATCGCAAAAAGACGGGCTATATTCCCATGCAAAAGCCACCATTACTAGATGAACTTGAAGCTTAGACAATTTTCTATTATGAATTAAGTTATAAAGGGGTAAGAAAATCCCGGATTTTGCAGCTTTATTGGTTTTTAAAGCAAAGGAATAAAGCTGCTCCTCAAGGGTTGCAACTTGCTCTTTTGAAATGAGAAATTTAGGCATAACCGAAATTGGGTTTTCATCTTCGGCATCTTTTGCTAACTGCGGCGATGACAAAAGGCAGTCTGCCTGCATTTGCACATAGTTGCATATGGCTAGGTTATATTGGCTTATGGATTTAAAGGAAAGGTCTTTTTCTTGCAACAAAAATTCACCTCAATTTTAAAAACAGCGGAGGACATATATCCATCCGCTGATATTTATGTTAATATTTTTTATTCCACGTTAGTAATAGCGGTTACTGCTTCATTGTAACTGATAATTCCCGAAGCAAGCTTTGCAAAAATTTCATCATATTGGAAGAAAAACAGGGAATACAAAGAAATTGTTTCCAAAACAGAAGAATGTGTAATTTCCACCGTGCTTGCAACTGGATAAACGTATCTGTAGCACAAGGTATTGTCTGTTAAAACAAAATTACCTATAGGAATAATGCTATTAACCTTGTTGGCAAAACGGATTAAAGTTTCTTCATTGCCTTGATTAACATCAACAGACATTTCAATGGAAAGCTGAAGCAAACTAGTATATTCCAAATCTTCATTGTTGAAGGGTGTAAAGGCAATGTTAATTGCACAAATATCGCCTTTATAATCCTCTTTTAAACCAACCACCAAAACAGGAATTGGTATGTTTTCTGAAACATCATATAGCTGAGTTTGAAAATTTAGTGGAATCAGGCATTGGTTCAGCTTATCAAGCTGTTGATAATTTTTTTTAAGAAAATCTTCTAATAGCATTTTATCATCTCCGATTTTTTCTTAGTAGCCAACGGCTTCTGAAATAATGGTTTGCTGTTCCTCTTGGCTTTCGGCGGAGGAAAGCTTTTTACTGGAAATTCCCAATACCTCAAATTCATCCATAATATTTTGGTAGGATTTTATAGCATTTTCCTTGTTTTCCAAAGACTTCTTATTTAAATTATTATCAGTTTCCGTACCTGCACCAATATATAAGTCATGGTTATCAGAAAGAGAAGCAAATTCTTGATATTCTTGTGAGCTTAAATTTTTATGGGCTTCATCTGGACCTTTTTGCTCTTTGCCATAGCGGCTGTATTTAAAATCAACAGCGTTTTTTGCTATGTCAACCCCACCCATTGCAAATTTAGACCACATTGTAAATTTGCTATTTGGGTTTTTTGTATAGCCAATAGCGTATGTAAGCTGTGCCGCAGTCTGTGCTAATAAAAGAACCATTTTAGGAATCATAGACCCCTCTTTTTCTTTTATATCCGCAATGGCTGGTTTTAGTTTTTCAGCAGTAACAGCATTACCCTTTATTTTTTCAAATTTTGCCGCCCTTGATTTTAAGCTTGAATAATCTAAAAATGTATCAATTAAGGTTAAAAAAGTTTTAGAAGGTGTTAAATAATTCATTATATCCTTGGATTGCTTATCATCTTTCTTAAAAAATGTAATGTATGTTTCTACAACCATGCACAAAGCCTTTAACGCACTTGGCAAAGAAACTAATGTATTTTTTAAGTTAGAACTTCCCTTTTTAAAGTTATCAAATATTTTTTTAATTGCCAAAGCCATTAAAAGAGAATTGGACAAAAGTGAAATCTTCTTTTGGGTATCGGTAAAAGCATTCCCTGTTGGTGCATTGGAGTTTTTGCCGTTTGCCAAATCCTTTCCTGCGGAGTACATATCAAGAGCACCTTTACCTGTTAATGCAGCAGAAGTAATACCGCCTAAGGTTTCAGCATTTTTGCCCACAGCACCGCCAATGTCGCCACCTAATTTTTTTATTCCGCTAAAGAACCCAGGGTCTTCTTCTTTGCGTGGCTTTTCTGGAAGTACACGATGTTTATAAATAGCCTTTGCAAAATGCGAGGCTCTAAGTGCATTTATTTTTTTATTTGCCTCAATTTCTCTTGGGTCTACTACCTCCGGTGGAACGGGTACCTCTGAACTTTCTGCAAGGGAACGAACAACGGAGGCTTCTTCCTCTATATTACCTTCTTGTACAGGGTGTTCTTCAACAGGATTATCTTGTTGAGGAGCAGGAACCTCTGTAACTTGTGGGTCTGGAGATTTACTTACTAAACTTAAAGTCTCTTGAGTTTCTGTCTGCACATCATCGGTTTTTGGGATGATTTTTTTAGAATCGTCTACAATCTCCTCTAGGCTTTCATCGTTTTGATCATCATGCTCGTCGCTGACTTCTAATCCGGGTTTAGGCATATTAGATACCTCCTTTACGGCTAAAAAAATAACGGGAATATTATGGTAAAAATAAATTTTTTATGTATTAAAAAATTGTTAGGTATGTAAAATTGAAACATGTAGCCGTTTTTAAAAAAATGTATTTACTATTCATGTATATAATGGTATTATTTTGCCATAAATTGTTTTTAATTACAAGGGGTTTTGTATTTTTTTAGAAAAAAACCAACTAAAATTTTCATAATAATAATCGGGTTTTGTTATATTATGACGAATTTTCAAATCTGCCAAGGCATAGGTTGAAAAAACTAAGTTTAATAGGAAAAAAACTTTAAATTTTTTGTTTTGGTTTTTAATGTAGTTCACTCAAACTTAATTCTATAAAAAGAGGGGAGGAACCGATAGTTCACCTTGAATTATCGGGACAATATGGCGGAATATTTATCACCAGGCGTTTATGTGGAAGAATTCGATTCAGGTGCAGTGCCTATGGCAAATGTAAGCACAAGTACGGCAGGCTTTATAGGGGTAACAGAAAAAGGCCCTCAAGGCGGAGTACCTGTTCTTATTACAAACTATGCAAGTTTCAGAAGAGTTTTCGGAGGAAATTTGTCAGAAAATGAATTCGGTGAATATCGTTATCTATCTTATGCAGTAAGTCAATTTTTTACTAATGGAGGCTCAAGATGCTACATTAAAAGGGTTGTGCCAGCCGATGCGGCATTTGCACACAGCGTTGAAGAGGATATTTCTGCACCGCTAACAATTTATGCAAAAAATCCTGGTGCATGGGGAAATAAAATTACCATCACAATTAATCCTTCCAGCAAAGCCAAAACACAAATTTTAGAAAGAATTGAAACTAGCAACGATGTGAAATTTAGGGTTAAAAATGCAAGCGGTTTTTCAGCGGGCGATGTAATTGCTTTTGATGACCGTAGTACAAAAAAATATAACAAAATTACCTCTGTTGACGGAAATGTGTTGACATTTGAAGAATTATTCGATGCAAGCGTTGTAGATACAGGTCTTATTCCAGCAAAAGTAATTTCAAGCTGTGAGGTTGATATTGAGGTAAAGTATGAAAATCAGGTAGAACGTTTTGATTCTTGCTCCTTCAATATGGATTCTTCAGATTTTATTAATCAAAAGTTAGCAAAATCTGAAATTGTTATTGCTGATGCAAAGACTGCGGATGAAATTATTGCACCTTTCAAGCTTATTTCTGGCAATGACGAGGGCGAATTTATCATTAGCCTTTTTGGAGGAACTAACGGTACTTTAGATGCTCTTTCTGCAGCAGATTTTGTTGGCGAGGATAATGGCCCAGGAGAGCGTACAGGTATTCAAGCCTTTATTGATAATAACGAAGTAAGCATTATGGCTGTACCTGGTGTAACTGACCCTCAGGTTCAATTAACCTTGGTTGCCCATTGCGAGCTTATGACAAACAGATTTGCAATTTTAGATGTTCCAAGAGATAAAAAGACTGTGGACGATGTTCTTTCTCACAGAAATTTCTTTGACAGCGAATTTGCGGCAATGTATCATCCTTGGGTAAAGGTTTTAGACCCATTAACAAAAAACACAGCGGCTATTCCTCCATCTGGTTCTGTTGCAGGTGTTTATGCAAGAACAGATAACTCAAGAGGCGTACATAAAGCACCAGCAAATGAAATTGTAAGTGCCTGCGTAGGGTTGGATTGCAACTACACAACAGGCGAGCAGGATATTTTAAATCCTAAGGGTGTAAACTTAATTAGAAGCTTTACAGGACAAGGCATTCGTATTTGGGGTGCAAGAACAGTTAGCTCCAACGCTTTGTGGAGATATGTAAATGTTCGCAGATTGTTCATTTTTATAGAGGAATCTATAAGAACAAGCACAAACTGGGTTGTATTTGAGCCAAACGACCAGTTATTGTGGCTTAGGGTAAGAAGAACCATAGAAATTTTCCTTGGCGATGTGTGGAGAACAGGTGCATTGGCAGGAACAACAGAAGACGAGGCTTTCTTTGTGGATATTGGTCAAAATACAATGACACAGGGCGATATTGACGCAGGACGTTTAATTTGCGTAATTGGTGTAGCACCTACAAAACCTGCTGAGTTTGTAATCTTTAGAATTACACAGAAAACCAGCGGCGGTGCAGAATAACAGTTAGGAGGAATTGATTTATGGCTTTAGAAGCATATCCATATAAAAGTTACCGATTTAAAGTAGAAATCGGCGGTGTGATGGTAGCAGGTTTTAACGAGGTTACGGGTTTTGACGCAACATTTGATATTGTTGAATATCGTGAAGGCGATGCATCAGACAATACACCAAGAAAACAGCCTGGTCTTGTAAAATACAGCAACATTGTATTTAAAAGAGGCGTAATTGACGCAGTTGAATTCTTTTCATGGTTGGATGAAATTGACAAGGGTCAAATTACACAGGAAAGAAAAACTGTAACTGTACAGCTTTTTAATGACGAAGATGCAGTAGTTGCAGCTTGGCAGATTCTTAGAGCATGGCCATGCAAATATACAGGGCCAGAGCTTAAAGGTAATAGCTCGGAGGTAGCAATGGAAAGTATTGAATTTGCCCATGAAGGGTTAATTCGTTTAGAAATTTAAAAAGAGTTAGAATAAGGGATGTATGTTCTTTTTGCAATGTGTGTAAAAGGTGCAGATGTCCCTTATTGTTCAAATTCGTATACAGGAGGAAAACATGAGTGCATTTCAAACGGAATTTCCTTTTGAATTACCAAAAGGATATGTAGACGGAGAAGGTAATCTTCACAAAAAGGGCATAATGCGGTTGGCAACAGCGGCAGACGAAATTTTGCCAATGAAAGATATAAGAGTACAGCAAAATCCAGGATATATAAGCATTATTTTGCTTTCAAGGGTGGTTACACAGTTAGGAAGTCTGCCTGCAATTGATACCAGAGTTATTGAAAAACTGTTTACCGCAGACCTTGCTTTTTTACAGGATTTATACCAAAAGGTGAATCAAATTGAGCCGCCAGTAATTAAAACTGTTTGCCCACACTGTAATGAAGAAATTCAAATAAGCTGGCCTTTTTTGGGGGAGTAAAAAGAAGTTATCCCATTGAAAAGCTTTATGAAGAAATGGCATTTATCTCCTACTATTTGCATTGGTCACAGGAAGAGGTAATGAATTTGGAGCATAAAGAACGATTGCGTTGGTGCAAGGAAATTTCCAGCATTAACGAAAAAGTTAACGGAGATAACAAAAAGAAAAATATTTTTGATGTTTACTAAATGAAAGGGGGAAACTGCATGGGACTAACCCAAACACTTTTATCTAAACTAGGCATAAATATTGGCAATTCGCAGGATTACCCCATTGGCAGTATGAATTATTTTGTAATACTGGGTACATCCATTCTCAGTTTTTCAAAAATTTCGGGCATTAATTTATATAACACCAAAACAATGGCTGTAAATGAAGGCGGTATGTTAGAGCCTTATATTGTGGAAGAACCTAATAATGAGCTGAATACCCTTCACTTTGAAAAAGGATATGGAACAGCAAATGTTTTGGATATGATACCCAATGCAAAAGCTATGATTTTGATTATTAAGGGTCAGAATAATGAAATTAAGGGTGCATACCAAACTAGCCGTATGATGGTGAAGGACGTAAAGCTGTCAGATTTAGATGCATCAAAGTCGGCGGTGCTTATTCAGAATATGACCATTTCTTATACATCCTTAAAAAGCGTTCCAGCCGGTGTACAATCAGGTTTAGGGAAATTATTTAGCCTGTTGGACTATAACAATAATTCTTCCCAACAGGAAGAA
>JAQVIB010000203.1 GCA_028695945.1 Lachnospiraceae bacterium | reverse complement strand
CTAAACAATTTACCCCTTGAATTGTACCATTCTTTTGTAATTTCCGTACATTCCTTTAGGTCGTTATAAAAATCCGCCTCAAGCCTTTTAACTGTTTCAGGTTCATAAATAAAAGCATTCACTTCAAAATTAAGGCTGAAACTTCTAATATCCATATTTGCAGTACCAACTGTACCTGCAATTCCATCAATAAACAGGGCTTTGGAATGAATAAAGCCCGTTTCATACTGATAACACTTAACGCCAACGTCCAAAAGTTCACCTAAATAAGACATACTTGCCCAGTATACAAATGGGTGGTCTGGATGCCCTGGTATAATAATTCTTACATCAATGCCCGATAATGCCGCAACTTTAAGTGCATTAAGCACACCATCGTCTGGAGCAAAATATGGTGTTTCAATAAGCACCGTTTTTTCAGCCTCATTTATCATTTTGAAATAGCTGTTTTTAACATTTCTCCATTGAGTATCTGGACCACTACATACAATTTGTGCTGGAAGGTATCCAACATTTCCTTTTGTGGGGAAATAACAGTCATTAATAAACAATTTTCTTTTTGATGCATAGTTCCAGTCCATGAAAAACCTTATTTGCAACTGGTCAACAACATCGCCTTCAAACCTAACATGGGTGTCTCTCCAAAAACCAAAACGCTTAACTTTTCCCAAATACTCATCACCAATATTAAAACCTCCAACATAGCCAATTTCTCCATCAATAACCACTATCTTGCGATGGTTTTGGCAATTTATATAAGTAAATCTAGGTGCAATGAACGGTATTGCCTGTCCGCCCATTTTTCTCAGCTTTTCGTAAAAATTTCTAGCTAAAAATAAATTCCCCATGTAGTCATATAAAACACGAACCTCCACACCCTCTGAAGCTTTCTTTGTTAACTCATCAACTATTTGCTTTCCCAAATCGTCATCACGCAAAATGTAGTATTCCAAATGTATAAATTTTCTTGCACCGCGTATATCGTTTATAAGGGCATGAAATTTTTGGTCACCATCAATAAAATGCTGCATTTTGTTGTTATAAGTAAGCCAACTTCCACTGTTTATGTTAAGCATAGCAAAGTCTTTCAGGTATTTATATTCTTCCCCAAGTGCAATTCCGTCATAGCTGAAGGATTGTTTTTCTACCTCCTGCCTAAGCTTTTCATTATTGTTAACGTACCCAAAAAGAATATCATAGTCATTTTTAGTTTTGTCTGCAAACCTTTTTTGTTTTGCAGAATTTCTTCCAAAAATTAAATATATAACGAACCCAATAGCAGGCACAAAAAACAAAACAAAAAGCCAAGCCCATGTACTTGCAGGGTTTCTTCGCTCATAAAAAACAACAATTGCCGCTAAAACAACATTTACCATAAGTGCTAGAGCAACTGCATTATAAAATATATCACCAATGTTAGTCATCATAAGCCTTCTCCCCTAATTGTGGTTTATATTATACCACAGTTATGAATAATACGTAAAAATTTTACAAATTACTATGCCGTTTTGAAAAATATTGACTTCCTTTGAAATTTTTCTATTCCCTAAATGCAAATTACATGATAGAATAGTACACAGATTGTTAAGTATATTGGGCTTGTTTAACAAACCTAATAAACTTAGTTACACTAAGGAGGAAATACAAATGCAATTTGGAGACATTCTTATTATTGTTACTGTTATTGTTGCGGCGGCTTTAGGTATTATGTTTTACTTTGGCAAAAAGAATTATGCCAAAAATCTTGAGGCACAATCCTTTATTAACCAGTATAAAATGGTTACACCAATTCTGGTTATAGACAAAAGGTATGAAAGACCAACTGCCGATAATTTGCCAAAAAACATTTACGAAAAGCTTCCAAAGTCAGCTCGTATTCGCAAAATGCCTATTGTTAAAGCGAAGGTTGGTCCACAAATTACAACCCTTATGTGCGACAAAAGTATTTACGACAACCTTGCTGTTAAAAAAACTGTTAAGGTAGAACTTGCAGGCATTTACATTTCAAGCATTATTGGCCTTAACCTTGAGGCAAAAAGAAACAAAACATGGCGTGAAAAAATTTCACTTTGGATTTTAAACAATGGACCAAAGAAGTAAAATTTCAAAGACCAAAGGCGGAAAATTCAAAATTTTCCGCCTTTATTTTTTTGTTTTAAATTAAATGTACGCTTCTCTTCTCAGCTTAAATGTTTAAACTATGTGTAGCATTTGTGCAAATTTCTGCTGTATTGTGTATTTCAAAATCCTTTTCATTTTGGTTTTTCTCTGCCAAGTCAAGGTTTTTATGTGCAGCCGCAAGCATAAGTTTAATTCTGTTAAGCTGATTAACCTCGCTTGCACCTGGGTCATAATCTATTGCAACTATATTACTAAGTTGGTTATTCTTTTAATTTCCTTTATAACGCCCTTTCCAACCACATGGTTTGGTAAACACGCAAAAGGCTGTGTGCAAACAATGTTGCTAACACCCGTATGAATAAGCTCCATCATTTCACCTGTTAAAAACCAACCTTCTCCTGTTTGGTTACAAAGGGAAACAATAGGTTCGGCAAATTCACCAAGCTTTTCAATTCTTTCTGGTGCATTAAACCGTTTGCTTTTTTTAAGTGCATTAACCATGGGCTTTCTGTAATATTCTAAAAGTTCAATAACCGCTTTCCCTTTCAAACTGCCCATAGCACCCGTTCCAAGGTATTTGTGCTTTTGCACTGCATTATAAGCACTGTATAAACCAAAGCCTAGTAAATCTGGCACAACTGCCTCTGCACCTTCTTTTTCTAATAACCCAACAATATCGTTATTAGCAGTTGGATGGAATTTAACTAAAATTTCACCTACTACCCCAACCTTTGGTTTTTTCTCGTCAGTTAATTCCAGTTCATCAAAGGCTTTAACAATATCATATAAATTTTTCTTATAGTTTTTTCCTTGTGAAATATCTGCCTTCACCTTGGTATTCCATTTTTCGTATAGTTCATTTGCACTTTCTTTAACAGCCTCATATGGCCTTGTTGCAAAAAGCACACGCATAAATAAGTCGCCATATACAAATGCCTGTATAGCACGATTTAAAATCTTTGTGTTTAACTTCCATCCAGGGTTATTTTCTAATCCCGAAGCACTAACAGAAACCACAGGAATATGCCCAATACCAGCGTTTTTAAGGGCTTTTCTTATAAACCCAATGTAGTTTGAAGCACGACAGCCTCCACCAGTTTGACTCATAAGCACAGCAACCTTGTTAAGGTCATATTTTCCACTTTTAAGAGCA